>JAGRJA010000469.1 GCA_020443005.1 Pseudomonadales bacterium | reverse complement strand
TCATCTTCACCAGTGGAAAAAACGGCGTGGGAGAAATGGGAATGGTCACCTCAGCCAGTTTGGAAAATTGGCTTGCAGAAGTGGCAAAACATCAGCAGAAGGTGGGTAATAATACCTGCCCCAACTTCGGCTACCCCATACGAGACAAGCTCACCTACAACTACGGACGATACCAGCATATCGCCTGGGAGTTTAGTAATGGTTTCAAAGCCTTCAGTCCGGATCTCAGAAGAGGTGGGTTTACTCCACTTTTCAGCAACTACGACATCATCATCGATAAATCAGAGGCCAGTCGTGCGTTTAAGGACCAAAACCTGCTTCCTTCTGGGAAAGAACTCAAGTTCTCCCCTTACATCGGAACCTACTCCGTCTACCAAGGAGGACTCAAAACAGCCTACCTCACTCCAAAAGCAAGTGGTGGTGGGACGACGCCGGACTACCAGGTGGTGACCGTGGAAAATGAGCTTCTTAGCCGAGCAGATACAGAAATCTCTAGTTTACTTCAAACTCGACTAGATCTCGATAGCGGAAAGGACAATCTTTTCACGACTTACTACAAAAATGGACTCGGATCAACATTCTGTACCACAAAGTACCTAAGCGACAGAAACTGTCGCAAACTCATCAGTTTGCTTGGATTCCCGATTGAAAGTCTCACTACACCAATTCGAGTCAGTTCCTTCAACGGAGAGATCAGTACTGTCAATCAAGATATGCAACGACAACACCATATTGGTGGAACATCTTTCATTCATATGAGTACCCGTGATTTCGGAGGAGGATCGGTAACACCAATCAGCACCGTCTATCGTCACAGTTTGGCTGGGATCAGAGACCTCTATTTTGACCAGGGAGGCCTTTCCCTCTCACACCCTCTAAGATTTCCTTTCGGAGATACCACTATCGCAGCACCAGGAGTCATTCGTCAAAACTTCGCCAGTAATCAAGCTGTCCTCTTCACCATAAGCTCAAATAATGCACGTATAACCGAAGCAGATGCGCTCAGAAAAAGTGGTTACTCTTGTGATATCCAACCCGTCGTCGATGACTTCACAGTACTCACTGCCTATGTGAATGGCGTGACGGACACAGGAGTTTCAGAACTCGAAGGGGCCTTTGATCTCATCATTGATCCCATTGGCACAGTTCAAGGAATATATTCCCTCATTACAAACTTTATTCCAGCTATAGAAGGGGTCTCTCAAGCCCTCATCGACCAGTACAATAGTGCTTCATGTCAGGGAAGAAGATCCTATCTCGCCGGTCAAATCACTGCTCTTGCCGGATCTGCAGTGATAGGGGCAAAGGGAGCCTCGAAGGTAACTGCCGCTATCAAAGCTACCAGAGCTGGGATTTGGATTGAGAGAATAGCACAGATAAAGAAGACGATAACAGCAGGTTTAAAAACACGGATTGCTGATTATGCAAATCTTTTAACACGAAAAACAGCCTCCTTCTGGGAAGAGTTATACAGCAAAAGACTGGAAAACAAAATTGTTAGCATCGACCTGAAAAACCAACTTGATGACTACAAAGTCTATCAACTAGCGCTCGAAACCGAAGAAGAGATTCTAAAAGAAGTATTGAAAGAAACAGGAGAAACGTCTGCAAAGGTCTTTAGAAACATCAGCTTCACAGATCTTTATAACGAAGCAGGCGCTCTGCTCGCTCAGGCCAAGTCCAAGGGCCTCAAAATCTTCCAGATCGTAGATACGAGTGGAAATCAAAGACTCACGGATTATTTGGCGAGGAGAGCGGTGGAGAGTGGGAAAGATATCTATACTTCAAGTCTCTCTGAGCTAAAATCAGATTCTGGAAGACTAAGGGCATTTCTTACAGATCTCCATCAAAATAAAATGAACGCTAGAAAAAAATTCCTAGAGGCCCAGAACTACAATGTAAACATTGGGATCGTTGATTCAAAAGCTAAAGAAGTAGAAAGTCTCCTCTTAAAAATGGAATCCGAACCAGATAAATTTTTCAATCTAGGTCAAGTCAAAGACCTTGAACGACATCGTATCGTTGTCAATGAAATGAAAGATATGGAAAAGGTCTATGATAAGATGGAAGAGATTTACGGTGGAAATATTTTGGAAATTAAACCAAAATATCAAAAGGGTATTGAGTTTGACGGAAATCCAAATTTTGAAGCCAAACAATATAGAGTCAATGAATCAATTCAAATGGTGATAAAAGATGAAAATGGAGACATCTTTGAAATTCAAATCAAAACCAAAAGGAGCCATGACGCAGGAGAATTTGAGCATCTGGAAGTCTACAAGAAACCTGAAACTACAGAAAACCTTAAAGAGGTAGGCAGTGTTAAAGCATATATGGATGCCTATATCAAAGACCTAAGGAACTATGTCTTATCAAACTAAAATGGTTAAAATAGAGAAAAAACCACCCGAGTTTCTACAAAACCTGTGGGATATAATAAAGGCTCCTATATATGTCCCACAAACTGAAGGACTCAGCGTCCCATTTAGTCGACACGGAGAATACCTTCAATCAATACCTGATACTCTTAGAGATGGCCCTCCATTAATCCCAAACGGAAAATTCCGAGTTATTGGATATGACAGAGACGTATTTGATGGTGGTGCTTTCTATAAGGCAGCAGATTTTGATTCCTACGAACAAGCAAAAAAACAAGCAGCTGTTTTAGCTAGGGGTGATAACTATAGCTTGGATCAAGGTGGATATGTAGTGAATGATCAGGGAAAACTCCTCTATGAGGCCGGCTGTTATGTTCCTCCTAACCATATTGATGAAATGAAGTTGATGAGAAAAAAAAGAAATCTAATAAAAATAAAAGATGAAGAATTCTTCAAAAAATTTGTAAATTTCTATGAGGAATACATTCCATTTCAAGAAATTTTAGATTCCAATACTCCAAATGGACGCATACCAAATTTTTTATGGCATTTAACACACCTTGCAAAATATAAAGAAAGCATAAGAAGCGAGTCAAAACAATTTAGTTATATTTCAAAAAACACTCAAATCAAGCC
>JAGRJA010000468.1 GCA_020443005.1 Pseudomonadales bacterium | reverse complement strand
TGCCAGGTGGTGCCAGTATTGTCGGCATTGCTTCCTTGACCTCATTTTTCGGCAATGCCATCGTACCCGGTTACGGCGCTGCCAAAGCCGGGCTGGTGCAATTGGCGAAAACACTTTCCATTGCCTGGGCAGAAAAAAACATTCGGGTTAACAATGTCGCCGCCGGTTTTACTGAAACAAGAATGACTGAAGCTGTAAAATCAATTCCCCAAATCAATCAACCCATGCTCGAAAGAACACCCCTGAAACGATGGGGCACACCTCAGGATATCGCCAATGGTGTGTTGTTTCTTTGTAGTGAACAGGCCGGTTTCATTACCGGTGAAACACTGGTCATAGACGGCGGCTATTCCATTGCAGGCTGATTATCAGGACGGGATATGAACAAGATGCAACAGGCTCAAATTCACGGGGTAAATCGCGTACAACTGGATACGGTTGAAATACCGGCACCGGGTCCAGACGATATTCTTGTAGCCGTTTCTGTCTGCGGTATTTGTGGCAGTGATCTCGGCTATATCGCTGCCGGTGGCTATGCACCGCCCGGAAAAAAACACGCGCTGGGGCATGAGTTTTCCGGCAGAATCATGGCTAAAGGTGACAATGTTCAGCATCTTGAACTGGGCCAGCGGGTAACTGTTAACCCGGAGGCCAATGGCCAACGCATTGGCAACGGGGGTTCGGGTGGCGCCTTTGCCCCCTGTGTTCTGGTGCGTAATGTTGTGCAATTTCCCGATACCGTATTCATCTTGCCCGCAAACATGAACGATGAAACCGGTGCATTGGTTGAACCCTTCTCTGTCGCAATGCATGCGGTTAACCAGGCCAATATTGCCAGCGCAGACAGCGTCCTGATCATGGGCGCAGGCCCTATTGGTCTGTGCACTGCAGCCATACTCAAATACAGGGGTATAAAAAATATCGCCCTATGCGATCAGTCCGATTACCGACTGGACATTGCAAAAAAAATGGGGGCCACAGATACCTGTAATGTCGAGCGCGAGGAACTGAAAGCTTTTCTGTCAAACTGTCATGGTTCAACCGATTTTATGGGAAGCCAGTTGCCCGCCACTGATGTTTATTTTGAAATGACCGGCGTTGGCCAGGGACTTGAACAGGCGATAGCATTGTCTGCCAAGGGTTCACGCATCATCATTACCGGTGTGCATAAATCATCGATACAGTTTCACCCCTTGTTCGCATTGATGAAGGAGTTACAGATTATTGGCTCAATGGCCTACCCCAATGAGTTTCCTGAAGTCATCAGGATGCTCGCCAGCGGCAAAATTGACAGCGACATACTGATCAGTCACCGCTTTGCGTTTGAAGATTTCCTGACAGCCATTGAGACAGCCAAAGATCCGGACGCCGCTGCCAAGGTACTGGTAAGGTTTCCGCACCAAACACTTTATAAAACCGATAAAGGCTGACGGTGCTCGTGATAACAGTGTGTTTTAAAGATGTAGCTCCTTGATTAGTCTCGCCTGCCCATCGTTGCATAAAAGGCGGGATCAATCTTCAGAAAAATCGCTTCTCCTTCACACAGCAGTTTTCCCGCTGAATCAACAACTGTGCATTTCATGAAAGCCTTTCGCCCCTCCTCGCCATCAAGCCAGGCCTTATAGATAACCTCGGCATTGATCGGAACCGGGGCGCGGTAGATAACTTTCAATGTACCTGTCATACAGGGTACATCAATCGCACTGTGGGTCATGGCAATACCAAACACCTCATCCATGATCGCTGCTGTATAGCCGCCGTGAACAATACCCGGAGCACCTTCGTAAGCTGCCCCGAAAATCACCTTGCCGACAATACACTGGTCACCCCTGAAATATTGTGCAGGCGGTGCCAATGCATTGCTCTTCCCACTCACCGGCCTGAACGAAAGCGAATAACCCGCACCGTAATCATAGTCGGTACCCACAGAAGACTTTTCTTCCAGCTGACCAAATTCGCGAGGTCTGGGTTCAGCGGTCAATGCATCAAACTTTTCAGCGAGCGCTTCGAGTTGCCGAGCAAAGGCCTCTGTATCTCGCAGCGGGATATTTTTTCCGGCCAGTGCATGGTTAATTCGTCTGAGTGCATCTGCAACCCTGTGCGACACACCGTCAGTCATGGTATTGATGGGCAAGCCATCAATTTCATCTTTAGTATTCATTACGCTCCACTGACTTTCTCTTATCCGCTTTCTCTCCACAGAAACAGCGTTGTTCACACAGTATCTGCAAACCTCTGTTCGCTCTTTTGTCAGGAGAAAAGGTCGTGTTTTTTGGCCCAGTCAATCGTATCCGAAAATGTCTCTTCCACCGGCCTCAAAGTTATACCGTTTTCCAAAATTTCCGGCGCGTTGGCAATATTTGGCCACAAAGTGGCATAACGCATGGTTTCAGCTGAAACCGGCGTATCCACTTTTTTGAACAGGCGAACAAGATCAACCAGACGACCAATCAATCGCAATTTCCAACCTTGTGCTTCTATACGCTTTAACGGCAAGCCGTAGGCCTTTTCAACAATATCTGCCAGGGCTCGCCACTTGACATAGACACCCGGTATCAAGAAACGACCCCGCTCCTCTTTCTCAAGCAAAATACAGATAAAGGTTGCCAGATCCCTGACATCGACATGTTGCATACCACCTTCACCAAAAATACGGAAACCGTTCTTGATTCGGTACTGCAAGGCTTTCAGGGCATCAGAAGTACCGGGGTCTTCTGGCCCGATAATACCCCCCGGGTAAACAATGGCAATCGGCTGACCCTGTGACTGAAGCTGACGCAGATAATATTCTGTTTCAACCTTGCTTTGACCGTAAGGCATACGGGAAGGCACGGGTTCTGCATCCGCATTCACTTTATTACCTTCAGTATTGAAAATTGCAGTAATACTCGATAGACATACAATGTGCCTGACACCGGCATTAATTGCACAATCAACCACATTCCGGGTACCACCGACATTAACAGCAAAAAGTTTTTCAACGGAGTCTATTTGCATCGGGGTTGCCGCTGCGGCATGAACTACTGCCTCACAACCTTCAATCGCGCTTTCTACTGAAGCCCTGTCTGATATATCGCCCTTGCTTAATTCGGGAATAGTTTCTTCAAGGCTTTTGTAATAGCTTTTTGCCTTTTCCGGGTTTCGCACCAGAAGTCTTACAGCGTGACCTCTTGCCATAAGCTGGCGACACACATGGGAGCCAACAAAACCTGTCCCCCCGGTAATCAACACTGTCATTCAACTGCCCATCCTGAAATGCTACAGACACTCATCTTCAATGATTGTAATCACATGATTGGGGCAAAATTTTGCGGCTTTTTGCACCTTCTCCCTCAAATCTTCTGCGGGGTTTTCATTGAGCACAAGCACCTTGGGATAACCTTCATCGGTTTCTGCCACATCAAAAACCTCAGGGCACTCCTCAAGGCAAACGCTATGCCCCTGACACAGCTCAAGATCAACCTGAATTTTCATCGTAGACCTCCTTTTTGCCTGTCAACGCTTTTTGTAACGCAAACGGCTGGGCGAACCCGGTTTCAATACCATGGCCGACAAATCATCCTGATAGCTTTCTGGCGGGTCGACCAGCTCAAACTCATAACGGGGCAACAAGGCAGCAAAAATCGACTTCAACTGCATCAATGCAAAGGCATTACCCGCACATTTGTGTGGTCCGCCACCAAAGGGGATGAATGCCCAGAGTGTATCAGGCTTTTGCCGGTGAGGATCAAAACGCTCGGGATCAGGGAAAAATGCCGGGTTGCGATGAGAACCATAGGTGGATACAGCCACTGTTTTACCTTTTGCCAACAGGCTGCCCTTGTAATCGATATCTTCAAGCACCCGACGCATCAATAAAACGAGTGGGGGGTGTATGCGCAAAACTTCTTCAATAAAACGCTCAAGCCTCGGAATTTCCCGAAGCGCTTCGAGTGACAATTCACGACCGTCGCTGAATAATGCCTGCAACTCCTCCAGAACCTCATTGGCATATTCTTTCTGTCTGGCAAGCTCGATCAATGTCCATGTCGCTGTGCCAGAGCTGGTGTGATGACCTGCAAACATCGTTGCGATCACCAGACCGGTAATTTCGTTGTCGTCCAGATAGCTGCCATCCTTGTAGGTACCGGACATAAAAGTTTCCAGCGCGTCGCCATATTTTCTTTCACCATTGGCTCGACGCTCGGCAATAATTGCACTGATCAACTCCTGCAACCTCACACGGGCTTTGTCGCGCGCCTCAAAAACCGGTTGTTGCATGTAGGGATCGACAAAAGCAATAGCCTGTAAACCCTTCTCAAGGTCATGGTAAAGACTTTTGAATTCATCGGTCATTTTGTAACGGAAGTCCGGCCCCAATAAACAATGACAGGCTGTGTGCAGGGTAAGCTGAATAAATTCATCAAGAAAGTCGAGTTCACCCTCCTCACCCCACTCCGCTATCCAGTCTTCCACCTCTTTGGCGATGATCGCTGCATAGCTTTTCATATTTTGATAGCGAAGTGCATCAACCTGAATTTTTAACTGGGTTTTCATGCGATCTTCCGGTGCGTCGAAAATCACACCCTTGCCAAAAACAGGTACCGTTGCCTGATAGGCCGCAGCGCGGCTAAGCCGGGTATCAAGGGTTTTGAAAAAGGCCTCCTGTGCTTCAGGGCCACTCATCAAAATAGTCGGCTGCCCTCCCATATTGAACTCGGCCAACTCGCCACATTCTGCATTACAACGCATCAGGAATCGGGCGAAATTCACACCGAACTCTTCCATATGACCGACTTGTGGCTTTTCACCACTGACCTTTGGTGGTGCTTTCAATCCTTGCATTACTGTATCCATCATCATTTTACCCTGTTATGATTTATTTCTGATCGTCATGAACCCGTTCGGACGACATCACCGGCATTTCCTTGAGAATGCCTGTATCGACACATTCCCTGATCAAATTGACAATTTGCGTGTAGTCATACAAATCCAGTTGCTCACACCATTGATAGTCACCGCCGTATTGAAAGTAGGATGCACCAATCACCTTCATTTCAGAGCCATCAGCCCGCTTTGGTGCGCCGGGAGGCACTTGCCACCAGGTCACCATGGCATTGCCACGCGTTTCATCAATAACAATCTTGTCATAGGGGTAGGTCCATCCCTTGTAGGGGTCCATTGCCGCCCCTACGCAGGTTTCACGAATCGTTTCACGCCCGACAAATTCATATTTCCCGTTGGGTGTATCCCAACCATAAACACAATCTTCCGTATAGAAATCCGCGAGATAACGCCAGTTACCCTCTCTCTCTGCCTTGTTGTTCACGGCAATCCAGCGGCGCATCATTTCTTCCATTTCTTCCCGACTGTACTGATTCGTGATTTTGGTCATATTTACCCCTCTAATACTTATTTCAGAAATCGATTGGCAAAGTTTTCCATTCGCTGTTTTTTAAAATCCAGTGTTGTAGGTACAACCTTGCCATCCACAAAAAAGTTGGCGCCATTAACCATCGTCACACCCATCGCCTCTATCTCATTGTAAACACTTTCTTCCTGCACCAAAGGGGCAAGCCATATATCAAATTCTCTTTCGCTGCATTTCAATACTTCATTTGAAGCGTTTCTGGCGGCTTTTAACGACGCGATGATTGCAGGTATTTCATCTGGCTGGTAACGCAGACCCAGCCAGCCATTGTGTTTGACGGCGCGCCTGAACGCCGCTTTGCTGTGGCCACCTATGAACACAGGCACGGGCTTGTGTGTTCCCGGCGACATCATCAGGGGGGGGAAATCATAAAACTCACCATGAAACTCCACCATCCTGCCGCTGGTCAGCAATTCAATCACCTTGAGCTGCTCATCACAACGCTTGCCACGGGTATGATAATTCTGCCCCGTCAGCTCAAATTCTGTTTTTTGCCAGCCAACACCAACCCCGAGAACCAGACGATCATCAGACATATAAGCGGCCGTCGAGATTGATTTTGCCACCGAAAACGGATCGCGCATTGGCAACACATACACGGTAGTCAAAAACCTGAGATTTCGGGTTTCAC
>JAGRJA010000467.1 GCA_020443005.1 Pseudomonadales bacterium | reverse complement strand
GCGCTGGGCATGACCAACGCTCATCTCAGCGGGTCATTCGCCCTGAGCACTCAGTCTGTTGAGGCGAAAACTTCAGGAAATAGTTCCCGCAAAGCCAGAAATTATCTTGTCCCCCCGCCCCCGCCTGACACACCTTCAATAGTCCCTTCGGCGCTGGGCATTGCGTATGCTCGAGCGGTAACAGCGGATGCAGATGGCGCTGTCGTGGAGAAGCCAGTCAATCCCCACAGCACGCAAGGTGTCCAACACAGTCCGTACGCGAGCTACAACCCGGGCGTTGAGAAGAGAATTCTAAAACACATCGATTACTTTGATTCTGAGATTTCGAGCCAAGAGAAAGAAATCGGCAAATTGCTGAACCTCTAAGACTATGCAGTTCCCGCACCGCATACAGTGCACTCATTCTGCAACAGTTGAGGCACGTGCATGTGCGAAATCGTCTCTCTAACTTTCTCGCAGCTGCAGGATGCGACCCGCCTGGTGATGCGTCTGACGCGCTTTGTGCTCTTGCTCCAATCGATAAAGGCAGCGGTTATCAGGCAAAAACAGAGAACCGCTAAACCAGGGAGTTTGTAGTCATGGGGCGCAAATAGCAGAGCCAGGATCGATGCGAAGAAGATATCGTTACCCAGGTTGAATTTCTTCCTGCTGAACGTCATCTGTCGTCATCCAGTATTGGTGGGGGGCGGATACGTTGTCCGAGTTGCACGAGAATCGCATCAAGCGATCTTGCTGTCCCGACAATCTATATTGCAATATGTCAAGTATAACCGCGAATGCGCCAACCGGCAAGGAACATTTACAAGTTCTAATCCAATTACTTCTTTACAAAAGCAACTTTTTTATCGCCAGCCGCCCCCTAGTGCTCGATAGAGGTTAACCCTGGACCCGACCAGGTGCATTTTCACTGCAACCAGTTCTCTTTCAGCATCCAGTTTCGCTTCCTGGACGAGCAACACTTCGATGTAAGTCGCCTTGGCGTACTTAAACAGCATGTTAGCCGTACCGATAGACTCCTCGAGCAATACGACTTCTCGCTTTTTCTTATCGAAAGCCTGCTGCATGTTTTTTATATTTGACACCTGATTAAGAACGTCAGTGTAGGCTTTTAGTAAAGTCTGCTCATAAGTCAAAACCGTTTGTGTCTGGTGGGCGTCGGCTATCTGTATTCGTGCAATGATTGCTCTTCGGTTGATCAATGGAACCATAAAGTCACCAATCGCATTGTAGAACAACGACTGTGGGTGAAACAGCAGTTGGGGGTCAAACCCCGAATAGCCGGCACCAGCCGTAATCGTCAAGTTGGGGTATAGCTGTTTCTTGACACTTTTCAAATCAAGCTTTGCCGCCTTAATCGCCGCTTCCGCCTGACGAATATCGGCTCTGTTTTCCAAAAGCTGAACAGGCACACCCGTCTGCAATTCATGCACCGGAATCGCCATAAACTGTTCAGAGTGTCTCTTTATTGGCGCCTCATCATAGATACCGGAGAGGAACTTCAGACGATTCTCTTTTACAACAATGTTTTGACTGGTTTCAAACCGCTGGCTTCTGGTTTTGTTTAACTGGGCTTCAAACCGATTGACCGCCAACTGATTCGCTTTGGCATAACGCTTCAAGGTCTGCATTTTAAGGAGAGCTGCTTCCTGGATGCCAATGTTTGCATCCAGTATCTTCAGAGCCGTATCCAGAGCCATTAATTCATAATAGTTGCGTGCGATTTCAGTAACGAGCCTGGAAATAAGATAATTCCGGACTTCGTATTGTGCGAACATTCGCATTCTGGCTGCGTCTTTGGCATTTCTAAATCTTTTCCAGATATCCACTTCCCAGCGCAGGGAAGGACCCAGATTCAGGTTGAAATCCGGGTATCTAAAAACGCTGTCCGAAATAATATTATCCAACACGCCTTCCGGGGTGTTTTCGGATGGTCTGATGTAACTTCCGCCAAACCCCAAGCCGACCTTAGGCCAATACTCAGCTTGCTTTTCCTTCACTTCATTGGTGGCAATTTCAATGTCCTGTAATGCAATATTGAATTCTTGGTTATTTGCCAGCGCTGTCTCAACCAGCGAGACAAGATCAG
>JAGRJA010000466.1 GCA_020443005.1 Pseudomonadales bacterium | reverse complement strand
TGCCATCACGGATGAAGGTCTGGGTTATTTTTTCGCTGGCTATAACAAGTTGGGGGGCAAGCATTTCTCCAAAATTGGCGCGTGTTTCAATGCTTTGATGAATGCGGGATATGACTTTTTCTTCAAGTTGCATGAGCTAACCGTTATGAGCAAAAAAGCGGCATTACCGGTGTCAACTGATTTGAAAGGCATCTTTTATCCAGTCAAGCTCAAATTGATCGGTGTTGGTTTGTACGGCATTTGCGGGTATTGAAACAGCACAACCTTGCCTGAGTGAAACTATATCAAATCGGCAGGGACTTGCATCCAGTAATTTGTTTTTTTGCAGGAAGTGCAGGGCGGTTCGAATAATTTTTTGTTGCTTGCGAAAGTCGACTGTTTCCAGACCGCTTGCAAAGCGCTTGTGGTTTCTTAACCTGACTTCAACAAAGACAATGCATTGACCGTCTTTCATCACAAGGTCAATTTCGCCGGTCTTGCATTGGTAATTGCGGGTTAATAATTCAAGACCCTGCAATTTCAGGTGGTTCAGAGCGATGGCTTCTGCCTCTTGTCCGGAAGAAGCGGTGTTTTTTCTTGTCAGCGGCATGATTCATCCTTGAAACCGTGTGTGGTGATTGGTGGAAGTGCAGTTCACGGAATAGGGTTGTCAAACGACCGTTTACGCACAGTGTGTTAGGTTGATACCTTGTGTACAGTGCTCCTTTTTTACAGCTTGATTCTTTAACGGCTAGTTGCGCAAAGGCCGACTGTCCGAAATTTGCGGTCGGGCCTTTCCGGAAATCATTTTCATCCAGCGTTGCTGGCGCTGGATGCGGCCAGCGTTTTGTGAAAGGCGCAGAACCCCGCTACTGCCATTTATCTGACTGTTTGAGGAGCTCGACAGCAAGCCTGATCTCAGGTGCAGGCGGTAGGCATCGACGCCGAGGGCGTACAGACTCTGGAAGTTGCTTTTTTCTCCCAGGCTCTTGTCGATGCTTCGTTTTACCGCCGTATCTTCGCTAAACCACGGGATCGCAGTAAACAGTATACCGTTGAGGTCATTGTCCTTTATCGGGTCATCGTAACCGTTGTAGATATTGGAGGTGGCCAGAATGGGTAAGTCATGGGCATAGTGAAAGGCGAGCATGGGTTTGATCTGTCGCGCATCTTCGGGCCGGGCACTCAGTAATATTACATCGATATCCTGTCGGCGGCGTGGTTCGAACTCCAGCGTCTCGCCAATAATTCTGCGAATCTGGCTCATGCGCTTTGTACTTTCATCGATACCGAGCACATTGCTGATCACAGAAGAAAAATTTCCTTTTTGACCGTCAAAATAGGCAATACCCGATACGGTGCCCTCTTGTTTTTGCCAACCGTCAACAAGGGTGTTTGCCAGCCTTTCTCCCCACTCGCTTTCCGGTACCAGTATCATGGCTTTCTGGTAGCCCTGAACCAGTGCATAGTCGAGTGCCTGAGCGACATCATCTTCAGGGTTAAGGCCAAATTGCAGTAAACCGGCCGGAGCCAATACCGGGTTTTCAGCGTAATTGAGTGCCAGCGTGGGTACGCTGAGCGTTTCAAGCGAGGCGAGCTGGTTGACCCTGTTTTTATCCAGTGGGCCGATAATAAAGTCGGTGCCACTGCTGGCAACTGATTGATAAAGGGTAAGAAAATCCGGGTTGCTGTCTGAATCGACAATGGAGACAACTGGTCTGGAAGTGGTGTCGTTGCCAGCCTCATAATAGGCGGCCAGAATCCCGTTAATGACGGCCTGGCCGGCAGATGCAAGCGGGCCACTTTGTGGCAGCAGCAGGGTAATCTGTCGAGGTCGCTGGCTTGCAAGTGTTTCGAGATAACGGACTTCTGCAGGAAGTGTGGAAGCAGCCGGGTGCCCGGCCCATCGCAGCTTCCATTCTTCCAGTGCGTTGAGCTGGGGCTGGATATCAATGCTTTGGCTGCGGGTAATTGCTGCAAGTTCAAGCCAGGCCTGAAGCAACGAATGATCCTTTGTTGTCGATGAAGATGAAGCGCGAAATTCCGGTTCAGGAAGCAGGTTGATAATTCTCCAGATGGCCTTGTTATTGTTATCGGTTTCGGTTTTGTCGAGCAGCACCAGCGACAGTGACAACCGCTCTTCAAGCGCCTTCTCGTATTGCCAGGATACTTCAAAATAGTCGGCACGCAATTTCATCAGCTCTTTTGCCTGTGCCGATTCCAGATTGCCGGTTATGTGTGCCAGGCGCGGGTCGGTTAGCAGGGAGCCGGCGAGTGGGTAGAGTTTCTGATCCAGTGCCCACTGGCCATAAAGTCTTGTGTATAAACCGAGATTTTCGGGGTCGAGTTCGTGAGAGGCAATCTCTTCCAGTATGGCAAGGGCTTGCGATTGTTTTTGATGTTGCAGGTAGTATTCGGCAGCCTTGATTCGCCAGCGATGCTGTTCGGACAGCACAAGGCTGGTGTCTGCCAGCAGCAGCATGTCTGCACCGGTCTTTTCACGCTGGACTTGAGACGCTTCGGGTGCCTGTAAGGGTACCTGAGACGGCCCTCCACCCTTGCAAGCTGATAGCAGTAACAGCACACACAGACAATAGCGTACAATTCGGGGTTTTGAATCAATATAAATCATTGTGCCTTTATGCCGGAACCTTTGCGCCAAGTAACTACACACAGACTTTCATCATTGTATGTGGTTGCGACACCCATCGGGAATCTGGGTGATATGACGCCCAGGGCTGTCGAGATACTCCACAAGGTTGATCTGATAGCTGCAGAGGATACCCGACATAGCAAAAAATTGCTTAATCATTTTGATATCAAAACCCCTCTTGTTGCCTACCACGATTTCTCGGGTGAAGATGAAACCGGCAAAATTCTGGATAAACTCCAGCAGGGCAAAGATGTCGCCCTGATCAGTGATGCCGGTACACCGCTGGTTTCCGACCCGGGTTACACGCTGGTAAAGGCGGCGCATCAGCTGGGGGTGAAAGTGGTGCCGGTTCCCGGCGCCTGCGCGTCAATTGCAGCCCTGAGTGCTGCCGGTTTGCCCAGCGACCGATTCCTGTTTATCGGGTTTTTGCCCTCAAAACCCAATGCGCGCAGGCAACAACTGGAAGGGCTGGCCAGGGAAAGTGCGACGATGGTTTTGTATGAGGCCCCTCATCGTCTCGCAGCCTGCCTGGAATGTCTGCTGGCAGTATTTGGGGAGGAACGAAAAATTGTTCTGGCCAGAGAATTGACCAAAACCTTTGAAACCGTGATCAGTACAACAATAAAGGACTTGCTGGCATTTGTAGAAGCAGATCTTAATCAGAAAAAGGGTGAGGTTGTGCTCGTTGTTCACGGTTATGAAACAGATGCCTTGCCGGAAATAAATGAAGAATCTGTGCGCATTCTCGATATTCTTGCCCAGGAATTACCGCTTACACAGGCAGCCGCCCTCACAGCAAAAATAACCGGCTTGAAGAAACGGGCGCTCTACCAGTTTGCCCTTGATCGAAAGTCATCCTGATGGCGCTTGTATTGTAAAGTTGTGCAAACTCACTAGAATCGAATGAGTCGAAAGGGTTTTTTACAGATCGCAGGGGGAAGCATTGGAAAGCAGAGAGATATTGCAGGGCATGAAGCAACCCCTTATTCATGTGGGTTACCCGAAGTCACTTTCTTCGTGGATGCAGAAACTGCTTTTTGTACCTGAAAACGGGTTTTGCAAGGTGCTTGACCCGCTTGCTGCCCAGCTTTTTGTGATTGACCCACCACCTTTCAATTACAGCAATGATGCAAGTTGCCAGTATATGCAACAACAGCTCGACAAGTATTTACCCGATGCAGCAAAGCGGGCTGACACGGTTCCGGTCATTACTTCAGAGGCTCTTGTCGGGCACACTTATTGCGGGGGCTACAATGCCAAAACCAATGCGGACAGGGTTTACCAGCTTTGCCCTCAGGGCCGGGTGTTGATTGTGGTCAGGGAGCAGCGTTCGCTGATGCGCTCGCTCTACAAGACCTTTATTACTTGGGGCATGCCGCATAGCATTGACCGTCTGTTAAACCCGGTTGATGCCAACCTCTCACCCCAGTTCAATCTTGATTTCATGCGCTTTGATAGCCTGGTTTCCTATTATCGTTCGCTTTATGGCGATGATCAGGTGCTGGTTCTTCCCTATGAAATGTTCGTGACTGAGCCCACGGTTTTTCTGGAGCGTTTATTGCACTATGCCGGGGTGTCCAACGCGGCAGAACTGATCGGGAAGCTGCCCCTGACTCGACGCATGAACCGCAACCAGACCTTGCTTAACCTGATGATTCAGCGATGGTTGAATGCAGTGTTTCTTTCCGGGCCCTTCAATTATGCCGGCCTGTTTCCCTCTACAGAGGAGAGGTTGAAACAGCGAATCAGGCGAAGCAAGAAAAACCCGTTTCCAGCCTTTCTGGATAATTGTTTTGAAAAGCAGTTTGCCTCGAAAGTCAATAAAGCTTTTGCAGGCCAGTTTGAGCAAAGTAATCGCCAGCTAGTCGATTTAACAGGGCTGGATCTGGCTCGCTATGGGTATGCATTATGAAAAATACCCGCTGGTGCAAGGTAGTTTCTTTCTGTTGGCTGCTACTGGGGCTTTTTTATAACCCTGTTATCGTGGCTGGTGGCGACCCTGCTGCTTCGACTTTGCTGCCTGTCGACGCTGCCACTATGGGCAAGGTCGAACAGCGCGACCTGCAAAAGCCCAACCTGTTGCTGATAGTGCTGGATGATGCCGGTTACAGCGATGTTAAGGGTTTTGGCAGAAACGATGCACCAACACCCCATCTGGAGCAACTGGCCAATGAAGGTGTGAGATTCACCCGGCATTATGCCGATGCCACCTGCAGGCCGGCGCGTATCTCGTTGATGACAGGTCAGCAGGCAAGTCGTG
>JAGRJA010000465.1 GCA_020443005.1 Pseudomonadales bacterium | reverse complement strand
TTTTTGCCAGCCTGCCGGACACACTTCGCCATGCTCTTCATGGAACTGCAGCGCGTCAACCAAACGCAAGAACTCATCGAAGTTTCGCCCGAGCGGCAGGTCATTAACGATCTGCGAACGCACCACGCCGTCCTTGTCAATCAGAAAAGCACCCCGGAAAGCGACACCACCATCAGATTCAACATCATACGCCTTACAGATTTCATGGGTGATATCCGCCGCCAGTGTATAACCTACTTTGCCGATACCGCCGTTGTTCACATCTGTATTACGCCATGCGTTGTGGGTAAAGTGAGAGTCAATCGATACACCAACCACTTCCACATTGCGTTTTTTGAACTCCTCCATACGATGATCAACAGCGATCAGCTCGGAAGGACAAACAAAGGTGAAATCCAGCGGGTAGAAAAAAACCAGACCATATTTGCCCTTGATCGCTTCTGACAAAGTAAATTCATTCACGATCTCGCCACTGCCAAGAACGGCTGCACATGTAAAATCCGGTGCGGGTTTACCGACTAAAACGCCCATATCTCTTCTCCTGTATCAATTCAACAAAAATCAAAAATTCAATCTAGCTGGCAACTGCTTCCTTAATCAAGGTTTGTAATTCACCTTTTTCGTACATTTCCGTGACGATATCACAACCACCCACCAGTTCCCCTTTCACCCATAATTGGGGGAAAGTGGGCCAGTTACCGTAACGCGGGAGGTTAGCACGAATTTCGGGGTTGGATAAAACATCAACGAATGCAAACTTTTCTCCACAAGCCATCATACATTGCACTGTCTGTGCAGAAAAACCACACTGTGGCGCATCGGGCGAACCCTTCATGTAGAGAATAATACTGTTGTTTTCGATCTGTTCTTTAATTGTATCCATGACATCCATAGACTGATTCACCGTAACTGTTAAAAACGAAGCATTCTATAACGACTTTTCCCAAAAAACATCCACAAAAAAACAACGGCAAAAGCAACAGTATTGCCTCACCCAATGACACGGTATAATATTGGTCTTTAAGCGGGCAGATAGATACTGCCTGTTTTCGTTTCTGGATCACCCAAAACGACTACATAAACCAAAACCGCTCTTTCTGATACACCGAGACTGCGATCCTTCGCAAATTGCAGGGGTTTTGATGTTGTTAATGATAATTGTGGCAAACTGAATGAATACAAGTAGTTTGATGAACACCTACGGCGACAGGCCATTGACTTTCGTCAGAGGTGAAGGTTGCTGGCTATTCGACAGCGATGGCAAAAAATACCTGGATGCACTTGGCGGTATCGCTGTTTGCGGTCTTGGCCACGCGAACCCTGAAATCGCTGAAACGATTGCCACCCAGGCAAAGACACTGTTGCATACATCCAATCTCTACAACATACCACTCCAGCAAAAACTCGCCGATGAATTGACAAGAATATCGGGCATGGACCAGGTGTTTTTCGCCAACTCCGGCGCTGAAGCCAACGAGGCCGCCATCAAGCTTGCCCGCCTTTACGGGCATAAAAAAGGTGTCGAGAGCCCTTCCATCGTGGTGATGGAGCACGCGTTTCATGGCCGAACACTGGCAACCCTTACAGCAACAGGCAACCGCAAGGTACAAGCCGGCTTCGAACCCTTGGTAAAAGGTTTCATCAGAGCCCCGTACAATGATGTGCAGGCCATCAGCCGTATTGCCGAGAACAGTGCCAATGTTGTTGCCATTCTGGTGGAGCCGGTTCAGGGTGAAGGCGGTGTTCACATCCCCTCGGCGAACTACCTCAACGAGCTTCGTGCCATTTGCGATACCAAAGGCTGGCTTTTAATGCTGGACGAGGTACAAACAGGCAATGGCCGAACCGGACGCTATTTTACCTACCAGCATAACGATATTCTTCCGGATGTCGTCACCACAGCCAAGGGGCTTGGCAATGGTTTTCCAATTGGCGCATGTCTGGCCAGAGGGAAGGCAGACGATGTCTTTGCGCCCGGAAACCACGGTTCAACCTATGGCGGCAACCCCCTCGCCTGTTCAGTCGCCCTCAAGGTACTTGAAATCATCGAAAGGGATCATCTCGCCAACCGTGCCCGTATCCTCGGTGAAATCATTCGCCAGGGTTTTGAACAACAGCTCAGGGATTGTCAGATGGTTGGTGATATCCGGGGGCTGGGCTTGATGATCGGTATTGAACTTCAAAAACCCTGTGCCGCACTGGTTCAGCAAGCTGCAGACAAGGGTTTGCTGATCAATGTGACTTCAGGCAATACCATCCGGCTGTTGCCCCCACTGACCTTCAGTGACCAGCAGGCTGACCTGCTGATCGAAACGCTGGTGCCGTTGATCCAGCAATTTCAGGGGTAAGGGGCATGGGACTCAGGCATTTTCTGACACTGGATGATCTATCGCCACAAGAACTCCATCAGGTTATCCACCGTGCAATCGAGTTAAAACAACTCAGAAAAAACGGTGAAATAAACGAACAGTTCAAGGGCAAGGTGTTGGGGATGATTTTTGAAAAATCCTCTACCCGCACCCGTATCTCTTTTGAAGCGGGCATGGCTCAAATGGGCGGTCATGCCCTGTTCCTGTCTACCCGCGACACCCAATTGGGCAGGGGCGAACCCATAGAGGATTCAGCCAGAGTCATGTCACGGATGGTTGACATCATCATGATTCGTACTTTCGAACACAGCATTATCCAGCGTTTTGCCGAATTTTCTGCCGTCCCCGTCATTAATGCACTGACCGATAGCTACCACCCATGCCAGTTACTGGCCGATATGCAGACCTGGGTTGAATACCGGGGTGACATCAGCGGCAAAAAAGTGGCGTGGATCGGAGACGGCAACAATATGTGTCAGTCCTATATGAACGCCGCTGAATGTTTCGATTTCACACTCAACATCGCCTGCCCGGAAGGTTTCGAACCTGCTGCAGAGCTGCTTGATCGCTTTTCTGACCGTATCACGCTCTGTCGCAAACCCGAAGAGGCCGCTGAGGGTGTTGACCTGGTTGTAACCGATGTCTGGGCATCCATGGGGCAAGAAGATGAGGCCAGAGAACGACGCAAGGCTTTCAGTGATTTCCAGGTAACACCGGCACTGATGGATCGGGCAGTTGATGACGCTCTGTTCATGCACTGTCTGCCCGCTCACCGCGGTGAAGAGGTCAGCGCGGAAATGATGGAAGACGCCCGTTGTGTGGTTTGGGATGAAGCTGAAAACCGGCTTCATGTCCAGAAGGCACTGCTTGAGTTTCTCCTGAACGCCAGATGAAATGAAAGCCTCCCTGCTTGATATCAGCCAGCTGGCTTGCAGCCACAACGGCCAAACCATCATCAGGTCGCTGAATCTCACCGTTGAAACAGGTACCATTTGCGGCCTGCTCGGGCCCAGTGGCTGTGGAAAAACGACAATCCTGCGCGCCATTGCCGGCTTCCACCCTGTTGACGAGGGTAAGGTCGTCCTCGACGGAAAAACCATCACCTCACCCACAGCCTCAGTTGCCCCCGAAAAACGGGGTATCGGCTTTGTGTTTCAGGACTACGCCCTTTTTCCACACTTGACCGTGGCCGAAAATATTCTTTTCGGACTGAAGCAGCGATCTGGCACACAACAACAATCGCAACTCAGGGAAGCACTTGCCCTGGTTGGGCTCTCGGCGTTTGCCGAGCGTATGCCTTTTGAGCTTTCAGGCGGGCAGCAACAACGGGTGGCACTGGCCCGCGCATTGGCACCGGAACCACGGCTCCTGCTGCTCGACGAACCCTTTTCAAACCTTGATACCCATTTACGCAGCCAGCTCAGTCGCGAGGTACGCGGTATTCTCAAACATAAAGGAATCACTGCCATTCTTGTTACACACGACCAGCAGGAAGCCTTTGCTGTCGCTGACCAGATAGGCGTTCTGGACAACGGCACATTACAACAATGGGATACACCCTACCGCCTGTATCATGAGCCGGTTAATCACTTTGTTGCCACATTTATCGGGAAAGGCTCTTTTATACCGGGAAAGGTCATTGGGCCAACCTGCGTATCTACTGAACTGGGTGAAATTTGCAGCGACAAACCACACGGTCATGAAACCGGATCACACCTATCTGTTCTGATCCGTCCCGACGATATCACCTGCGACAACAGTGCTACTTCTGCCAGCGCCGTGGCCACAATCATCGACAAGGTATTCAATGGGGCTTCCACACTCTACCTGCTGCAACTCGACTCGGGAAATCGTATCGAAGCGCTGTTGCCCAGCCACCAGAACTACGCTCTTCACGAGCGTATCGCCATCAACCTGCATGCGGCCGATCACCTGATCGCTTTCACTCACTGAGGAATGGATTGAGCAATGAATTGCTCAACACTTGTCATTCGTCGGAAACCCCGACAAAAATGTGACACAGTTCAATACTCACATTTTATTCACAGCTTACCCACTTTCCAAAACCTTGCAATCGATCGAAAACCGCATTATCTTGTGTCTTGTATTTTCCGAACCCCAAGATATTGGGGTATGCGGAGTATTGGAAACAGTCTCAAGATTTGACCACAAGTGCTTGTTTTTCAGGAAATTTCAGCTTAATCAAGACAAAGATAAGCCGTAAGTCTTATTTTTGGTGGCGCCAATTCCGGTTCCATTTTGCTTGGCAACAGAACCTGCTGGCTCCTGAAACCCCCTGAATCGCCAGATGTAGTTAAAAAAAACACGAAATTCCGGCGACAGAAACAGAGATCAAAACAACGCCTGCAAAAAGAGACTTTCCAACCCACTGTTCGAAAAATACAAAGGGGACTTTCACTCAAGGACAAATACAGGCGGTATGACTTCGATGCAAACAACGACTACGGGGAACGATCAGGCTTCAACACC
>JAGRJA010000464.1 GCA_020443005.1 Pseudomonadales bacterium | reverse complement strand
GTTTGCCTTCACTCATTAAAAGCAGGCTGGCTGCGCCGACGTCAGGCCTCACTTTTTTATTGATTTCTTCTGGCAGTCTTGCCGCGAGCACTACCGGTTGCTCCTCTTCTGCAAATCGTTTGCGTCTGAGAACCGCTTGTTCCCCCCAGTAATAGGCTAATTCCCTGCTCTGGGTGAGGAAGACAGGTTCGATGCTCTCCGTATAAGTGTTGCCTATGGTGGCCATAGTTTTTTTCATAGCCTGCTTCATGGCTTTGTCTCCCGAACACTTTAATCCTTCACTCAGTATGGATGTCAGTAGCGCAGAAGAGGTGCCGTGGTACCAGATATTGCTGGTGGCAAAACCGTCCTGGGTCAGTAAGTCTTTGGCGTCCTGCAAATGTGAGGGTATGTTCGTCATGGAAAGATCTCCCTTACTTCAGTTTTTTGTTCAGTGGTGAGGGGCTCTACCAAACCACCATAAAAAAAGGCAACCCCTCTTGCAAGAGGTTGCCCCTTCCTGAACATGCCCTTATCGGGGCTCAGTGCAATAACTTAGATGTTGTTGAACTGGTTGGAGGTGTTCTTCGCGCCGCCCGCTTTCAGAGCGTTCTCACCAGCAAAGTATTCCTTGTGATCGTCGCCGATGTCGGAACCGGACATGTTCTGGTGCTTAACGCAAGCGATGCCTTGACGGATCTCTTTACGCTGTACGCCAGCAACGTAGCCCAGCATACCGGCTGCACCGAAGTACTCTTTCGCCAGGTTATCCACTGACAGTGCAGTAGTGTGATAAGTCGGCAGAGTGATCAGGTGGTGGAAGATGTTAGCTTCACGTGAAGAGTCAGCCTGGAACGTGCGGATACGCGCGTCAGCAGCCGCTGACAGCTCGGAATCGTCGTACTCGGCAGACATCAGTTTGGCGCGGTCGTAAGCAGACACATCTTTGCCTTCAGCAGCCCATGCATCGTAAGTCTGCTGGCGGAAGCTCAGAGTCCAGTTGAAAGAAGGTGAGTTGTTGTAAACCAGCTTTGCATCAGGATGCACTTTGCGAACATCGTTCATCATGTCACGGATTTCGTGAACAGTAGGAACCGCTGTTTCGATCCACAGCAGGTCTGCACCAGCATTGATCGCTTCGATACAATCGAATACGCAACGCTCATGGCCAGTGCCTGCACGGAACTGGAACAGGCCGGATGGCAAACGCTTTGGACGTACCAGCTTGCCATTGCGGCTGATCAACACGTCGCCTTCTTTGGTGTCAGAAGGGGCTACTTCTTCAACATCCAGGAAAGAATTGTAAACATCACCCTGGTCGCCTGGCTCGTTAACCACAGCAATCTGCTTGGTCAGGCCAGCACCTTCAGAGTCGGTACGAGCAACGATGATGCCGTCGTCTACGCCCAATTCCAGGAATGCGTAACGCAGAGCGCGAATCTTGGCGTGGAAGTCCGCGTGGGGAACAGTCACCTTACCATCCTGGTGGCCACACTGCTTTTCGTCTGCAACCTGGTTTTCGATCTGCAGTGCGCACGCACCCGCTTCGATCATTTTCTTGGCCAGCAGGTAAGTAGCTTCTTCGTTACCGAAGCCAGCATCAATGTCAGCAATGATAGGTACAACGTGTGTTTCGTGATTGTCGATCTTCGCAAGGATTTCAGCTTCTTTTGTTGCATCACCGGCTTCACGGGCTTTATCCAGGTCGCGGAACAGCATGCCCAGCTCACGAGCGTCAGCTTGACGCAGGAACTTGTACAGCTCTTCGATCAGGTCGGCAACGACGGTTTTCTCATGCATAGACTGGTCAGGCAGAGGGCCGAAATCCGAACGCAACGCAGCAACCATCCAACCGGACAGGTAGAGGTATTTGCGCTCTGTGGTACCGAAATGCTTCTTGATGGAGATCAGCTTCTGCTGACCGACGAAACCGTGCCAGCAACCCAGTGATTGTGTGTACTTGGTCTTGTCCTTGTCGAATGCTGCCATGTCGCGACGCATGATTGCTGCAGTGTATTTTGCAACGTCCAGACCAGTTTTGAATTTGTTCTGCACACGCATACGTGCTGCAAACTCAGGGGTGATTGCGTCCCAGGAAGAGCCAGCCGCTTCAGTTACAGCGGCAATAGCTTTGATTTCGTCTTTGTATGACATGAGTGATAATCCTCGCAATAGAGCATTTGGATTGAGTCAGTGTCCATTTGAACACTAACGTGAGTAAATATGCCGCGCATTTTAAACAATCCGGGGAGATAAATGAAATATATATCGGCTATTCCCGGTATTCAGTTGGTAAATAAAGCAGGAATAACAGAGAGATAGAGAATGCGGTCAGCGCTATGATTTTTCGAAAAGGCGGATTGAAGTGAGAGGAGCCGGTAAAGTGGCTCCTCTCATGAGAGTGGGATTAATCAACATTCGATAGAGCAGGGTTCAGCATATCTTCAGAAACGAGCACTACTCCATTGTCGGTGATGTGAAACCGTCTGGCGTCGTCTTCTCGATTGTAACCGATGACGGTGCCTTCCGGGATTTGGCATTT
>JAGRJA010000463.1 GCA_020443005.1 Pseudomonadales bacterium | reverse complement strand
TGAAAAAGCTGGGCCAGCTGTTGGCAAACCCATCCCGATTTTCGTCAACCGGGCAACTGGCCCATGAATACATGACGCTGTTTATGCGTGTGTTGCAAACCCCCTCGACCAGAAAAAGTCACACGAATGTTCTTGAGCATATTCGGGGTTACCTGAAAACCGCTTTGACTTCGGTGCAAAAAAAATCGCTCAATGAGATGATTAAACGCTATCATGACGGGCATATTCCGCTGATCGCGGCAGTCACATTGTTGAAACATTATTTTGAGGTTTTTCCTGATAACTATATAAACCAGCAGGTTTATTTTAAGCCCTATCCCGAGAAGCTTTTGCTGATGAACAACAAGTGAAATCAGCGGGTGAAGTCAACAAATTTCCCGGGATGAAAGCGGGTAGTTTTTTCAGGTTGACACGGCAGGCTGATCATTATGCTGCCTGCTTGAATCTTCAAAAAAGGGGGCAATATGAATAGCAAGGCAGTAAAAAACCGGTTGAGCAATGAAGAAATGGATGCCTTTCTTGAAAGCGCCTGTATCCCTCTGCGTATCGCCTGTAATGATCATTCAGGATTTCCGCTGATTGTATCCGTGTGGTTTTATTATCTTGAAGGAAAGTTCTGGTGTGCTTCCCACAGCAGTGCTCATTTGGTCAAAAGCCTTCGCTCCTATCCCAAAGTCGGTTTTGAGGTTGCTACCAATGATCCCCCCTACCTTGGTGTGAGGGGTTACGGTTTGGCAACCGTCGATTCCCTGAAGGGAGAAGAAGTGCTCTGTGCCTTGTTGAAGCGTTATGGCATCAGAGAGGAAAGCGCGCTGGCCCGATGGCTGAAAAGCCGTAGCGACTCGGAAGTGGCTGTGTGTATAAGTCCAAAAAGGATTACCAGCTGGGACTATCGAAAAAGAATGAGCGGAAGTTATGCTGCGCAAGGCAGCGATCGCTGTTAACCACTGGTCGATGCGAGGTAAAGATATGCAAAACGAAACCATTAATGCAGCATTCAACCCGCCGGCCTTGAAGGATACCCTTCTGGATGCGCCGCGAGCGCTTTGGGAAAGTAGTGGTCTGTTGCGAAAAAAGCAGCTGTTACGGAAATCTGTCAGGGGAGATGGTCACCCTGTACTGGTTATTCCGGGTTATGGTGCCAACGATCAGTTAATGAAACCCTTGCGTCGTTATCTGGCCGACATAGGTTATGATCCGCGGCCCTGGAATCAGGGCCTGAACTTTCGTTTTACACGCATTACCGCGCTGGATCAGATCAATGCATTCAGGGCCGAAATGCAGGATAAACTCGCCACTGAAATCGATCATGTTTTTCGGCAAACCGGAGAAAAAGTTTCACTGGTTGGCTGGAGTCTGGGCGGCGTGTACGCTCACAGTCTGGGCGTGAGGCTGCCGCAGCAGGTGAGGCGGGTTGTTACACTGGGCGCACCTTTTGGTGACCCGAGAGATACCGCTGCATGGAATTTACTGAAACGAATCCATCGCAGTGATACAGATGATAATAGTCATGATTTTACAGGCTGGTCGAATCATGGCAGGGAGGATGAGGCGGCAGCGCAGGTGTCGGAAAGCGCGTCCCCGGCACCGGTTTTTGTGTTATACAGCGAGCAGGATGGTATCGTTTCTCCGGGGGCAGCAAGGCTGAACGAGGCAAACCATATTCGCCACATAGCGGTTAAATCCAGTCATATGGGTTTTGCCTATAATCCGGCAGTTTATCTCGCTATTGCCGATTGTCTGGCGAGCCCCTGACCATCAAGTCAATGAGCAGGATTTTTTCTGCAGAAGTTCGGCTCAGCGTATTTCTGCTCCGCGTGTTGTATGACTGTGCTAGCGGACCAGGGGTTTCAAAAGCGCTTCGGGGGGCTGCAGACAAGGCAGTTTGCTTCCCAGCAGCTTTTCAATGGCGGGCAGCATAAAGCTGTCATCTTCACAGGCGAAACTGATGGATGTGCCTTTTGAACCGGCGCGACCCGTTCTGCCGATACGATGTACATAATCCTCAGGGTCTTCGGGCAGTGTGTAATTCACAACATGTGTGATGCCGTCGATATGAATGCCCCGGCCGGCCACATCGGTTGCGACCAGAACCTTGAGTTTGTCCTGTTTGAATTTTTCCAGTGTCGAAATGCGTTTTTGCTGGGGTACATCCCCCGATAAAATGCCACAACTTACACCGTGTCGCTTCAGTTTTTCGTAAAGTTTTCGCGTCGTATCCCTGCGATTGGCAAATACAATCAGGTTGTCAACGGCTTCATCCTGAAGAAGGTTGAAGAGCAGGGTGAATTTCTGGTCAGCCGTTAGCAGGTAGACCTTCTGGTCAACATTGTCAGTGGCAACCCGTTCCGGTTCAATCTCAATGGTCAGTGATTTATAGGTCCACTGATCGACAAGGTTCATGACATCGTCCGAGAAAGTGGCGCTGAATAACAGTGTTTGCCGGTTTTCTTTTTTGGGCGTTGCCCTGACGATTCTCCTCACCTGGGGGATGAACCCCATGTCGAGCATGCGGTCAGCTTCATCGAGCACCAGACATTCAATTTCGTCAATGAATATTTCGCGACTATCCATGAAATCCAGCAACCGCCCGGGGGTGGCAACCAGAATATCTACCAGCGATTTGTACAGCTTTTCTTTTTGTTTGTTGGCATCCATGCCGCCAACAAGCGTGTGAACATTCAGCTCGCAATATTTTGTCAGGGCACGCGCGTCGTCGGCAATTTGCATCACAAGTTCACGCGTTGGCGCAATGATCAGGGCTCTGGCTTCACCGGCATAGCGTTCGCCTTCAATCGGGTTTTTCAGCAAGTGATCGATGATGCCGATCAGGAATGCGGCTGTTTTACCTGTGCCGGTTTGGGCCTTGCCAACGAGATCGTTACCCTTGAGAACAACAGGCAGCGATTGAGCCTGAATGGGTGAGCAGTATTCGAAACCGAGATCGGCGATACCATGCATTAATGCTTCCGGCAGATCGAAATCGTGAAAGCGGGTTTTACCTTCAACCGCGGGTATTTCAAAGTCTGTCAATGACCACGCCGGTTGCTTAACCCGGTTCCCGTGGGTATGCGGTTTTGAGGGTACAGATGATTTTTTTGTTCTGCTTTTGGCAGCAGGTTTTGTGACTTTTGCGAGGGCGGGACTTTCACTTGTGGCCTTGTCAGGATTCTTTTCCATTGAAGATGTTTGCTCTTCTTTGGAGGGCTTGCCAAGTTTTTTGATGAGTTTTCCAAACACCATGGTTGTTGTGTGTAAATGCCTGATTAAAAAATAGGCCTGAATTATACGGCAGTACGCCGTAATGCGCTTGTTATTTCATCAATTGTTGTTTTACAAGCTGACAGCTTCATGTGGCTTGGTTAGACTCTGGCTCAGGGTCACTTTCACTGCCATCAGGGATTGTATTGCCGGTGTTGAAGGGAGATGCAATTGCCAATACCCATTAGCAGACGATCAACAGTGATAAGTGGCAGGCATTCAATGAGAAACGGTTCGACATTTTTATTTGAACGGCGGAGACTTATGTTCAGTTTACACCCCCAACTTGAGCAGGATTGCTTCCAACTCGGTGATTTGCCCTTGTGCAGACTTTTGTTGATGAACGATCGCCAATACCCCTGGTTGATACTGGTGCCGCGCAAGACGGATACCCGAGAATTGCTGGAGCTCGACGAAAATGACCAGAAACAGCTGATGCAGGAGTCGAATCTGATAGGACAATTGTTACTTGAGGTGTTCTTTGCAGAGAAGCTGAATGTGGCCGCTTTGGGTAACATGGTGCCGCAGTTACATTTGCATCATATCGCTCGCTTTCATCATGACCCCGCATGGCCTGCACCTGTGTGGGGGAAGCATCCGGCCCTATGCTATTCAGAAAAGGAAAGCGATGAGGTGAAAGCAAAAATTCTCGATTTTTTAGCCAAAAAAGCGCCTGCATTTACCGCCGTTCAGCTATCGTAAACAGCAATTTCACCGCCTGGTGCTGTGCTTTCAAAACTGAAGACGAAAGCCGGTTGTCAGAAAAACGGTTTTGTTATCTATTTCTGTAATGATAACAGGGTACTGCGATGTTGCCTGACCCAGAGCACTGTCGCGCCGGCGATCGCGACAGGCATCACGACCAGGTTGATGCCGGGTATCATGCTCAGGAGTGCAACTGAGCCGCCAAAACTGAAACTGCTGCCTTTTTTCGAGGAAAGATTGTCTTTCAAATCTCCAAAGCTGATCTGGTGGTTGTCCATCGGGTAATCGAGATACTGTATGGCCATGCACCAGGCGCTCCAGAAAAAACCGATTACCGGAATCAGCATATTCAGAAGCGGAATGAAAAACAGTATTGCGCAAACCAGAAAGATGGCCAGTGACCGGGGAATAAAGTACAGCAGCTTTCGGCATTCGCGACCAATGGTGCGTATTACCAGTTTGGGAATTGCTTCGTGCGGTGGTGCAATACCGGTGAGTCGCTGTTCGACCTTCTCTGCAAGCAATCCATTGAAAGGTGCCGCAATCAGGTTGGCAATCAGCGTGAAGGTATAGCCCATGGTCACGACCAGTGTCAGCCCGAATAAAATCGAGAAAAGCCATTGAGCGATTTCTTTTAACCAGTTGGGCAGTTGGCTAACAACCTGGTCAAGATAAACAGTGAAAAGATCAATGGCCAGATACGAGAGTATGCTGAAAATCAGCAGGTTAATGATAAAAGGAACGATGATGAAAAGCCGTAAGCCGGGCTCGAAAAGCAGTCTGCCCCCCTGAATCAGGGCGGAAGGGCCTTGATGGGCTTGTGAGACAGCGCTGGTGGGTGAATTCATTCGGCTGCTGTTTCTGTTGATTGTTTTGTTAGCGAGGGTGTTTTTGCAAACAGCCTTTGTCCCAGTCGATGGGTGAAATCAAGCATGGGCTTTTCAATCAGGCGGTAGCACAGCAAGCCGGCAAACACTGTGACCAGGAACATGGCAATGAGCACAATACCATTGTCAAAGAGACCTTCCCTGTTATAGGGTTCCCATACCCTGCCCAGCGTTGATAATACGAGAATATGGGTCAGGTAAAGAGAATAGGAAGCATCACCAATGGCAATGCACCAGGCGGGTGTTTCCCGATTCTGTTCTCTTTCCATGGCGACAGCACCATAAAGTATCAGCAGATAAGGTGGGAGAAACAGCCCGACACGCTCCCAACCGTAGATATCCCCTCTGTATTCAATCTGATAATAGTAGCTCCAGCCGGCGGATAGCAGGAAAAAACCGAGGCAAAAAGTGGTTTTCCCCCAGCGCTGTGTTTGTTCCAGCAACAGGGCAAGGTAGCAACCGGCAATAAACTCAATGCACAGCGGGTTGCACATCAGTTTTATCGCCGGGCCAAAAAGTTCCGGCTGTTGCCTGATGGTGTAATTGCCCAACAGAACCAGTAGCAACCAGCTGGTAATCAGCTGGCGCAGATATTTTCTTGGCAGCGCAAGAAACAGCATGAAAACCAGATAGAAATACAGTTCGTAGATGAGTGACCAACCCACAACCAGCAAGGGCAGTTCTTGTTGGGGAATCAGCAGAAAGGAATTGACAACATAGGCTACCGAGACATTTTCCAGGCGCACAAAGCCGGGTATTAACAGCCAGGCAAGACAGGTTGCCAGCGTGATAAACCAGTAAAGTGGATAAATACGGGAACCACGCTGGTAGATGAAGCGCAGCGGCCTCTGGCTGTAGTCACCGGCACTGGATGTTGTGACGGTGACCATGATGAAGCCGCTGATAATAAAAAAAAGGTCGACGCCGGATGCGCCAACCTTCATGAAACTGCTTAACAGGGTTTCTGAACCACTGTACTTGGTTTCGATGGCATACATGTGCATGCCAACTACCAGTATTGCAGCCAAAGCACGCAAGCCCTGTACATTCTTAAGCTTGTTTTTCATGGCGTTAATGTACTTTAGTTTCAGTGGCTTTTCACTAGATGATGATTTTAAATGCAGGTTTTATTTTTCAGGGGTTTGTAGATTGGCGAAGCGTTACAATGCAGTCACCCGTAGTTTCGCTGAAAGGAGATCAAGGTGGGGAAGATACCTGAATGTCCGGATGAATTACCGAGGCTGGGAAATGCAGTGACACGCTTTCTTGCCAGCGGGTTATTGAGGCTTTCTGGCTGGGAAATAAAGGGAGAGTTGCCCAATCGGCGGCAATTGGTTGTTGCGATGGCGCCGCATACATCAAATTGGGATTTTGCCCTGGCCATGCTGGTAATGTTGTCAATAGGCGTGAAGGCCTCCTGGCTGGCGAAGGATACGATTTTCCGCTGGCCCGTGAAGTCACTGTTACTTGCCTTGGGTGGAGTGCCTGTGAACCGCTCTGCTCCGGAAGGCCTTTTGCAACAGCTTGCCAGATGGTACGAGCAGAATGAGCGGATGGTGATCGGCATTACGCCTGAGGGCACCCGCAGTAAAACAGAGAAGTGGAAAAGCGGTTTCCTGCGTCTGGCCAAAAAGGTTGATGTACCCGTTTTGCTTGCCGGGCTTGACTACAAGTCGAAAACCTTTGTGCTGGGCGAGCTTTATTATCCCGGCGATGATACCGAAAACGATATGAAGGAAATTCGCCAGTATTTCAAGCGGTTCACCGGCAAGTATCCTCATCTGGCATGATGATGCAGAATGTGGGAATGCCGCTGTGTGTAGGATAATGGTTATATTGTAAAACATGGGAGTAACAGGATGCATGAAATTGATTCGGGTTCGGTAGTCGGCAAAACGCTGGTTAATCTTGCTGCTTTTATTATCGTGATTGCCGGTTTGAAGGCCGCCGAGTCCATCATGGTGCCTTTTCTGTTATCACTTTTTATTGCCGTTCTGTGTGCGCCACCGCTGTCATGGTTGCAAAAAAAGGGGTTGCCCGTTGCGGGTGCTATCAGTCTTATTATGCTGGTCGTTGTGGTTCTTGCCCTGTTGATGGTTGCCATTGTGGGGGCATCGGTAAACAGCTTTTCAGAGCAAATACCT
>JAGRJA010000462.1 GCA_020443005.1 Pseudomonadales bacterium | reverse complement strand
TACTTTTAATGCGATTGACCTGAAGCCAGAGAAGAGCGCTGAATTTTACATCGAATTACCTATTGATATTGATGTTACAGGTGGGTATCACGATTTTGGCGGGTTCGTTAGCGGCGTGGCCGGTTTGCCGAGAATTGTTACCTTGCATGATTTTGTCATTGATTATGCTGGTAGTGCAGGCTCAAAGAGGGGGGGCAAGAAAAAAGCAAATTCGGGTCCTAATGCCTCAGATGCAGTGAGCGAGGGTGGTAAAGGTGAATTGCAAATGATTATCACTGCTAAAACCTATCGTTACAAAAAAATTGAGGAAGATGGAGAGTCATGAGAATGAAATTTAGACTGTTAGCTCTCTTGCTTGGAGCGTCTCCATTCCTTATGACGGGGTGTTCTGGGGGTGGAGCGAACGAGGATTTGGTTCAATATATGCAGGATGTAAGGCAAAGGCCCGCTCGTCCGATTGAGCCGATTCCCAGTTTTCCGACTTACAAGACTTTTATTTACAGTGCAGCCAGTGTCAGAAGCCCGTTTGAAAAACCCCAGGTTATTATATTGACAGAAGACGGGCAGCCTATCGACTCAGGTGTTGAGGTCAAGCCTGACTTGACAAGGCCGAAAGAGTATCTGGAGCGTTTCAGTATTAATGCCATTTCAATGGTTGGAACGATGGAACGCCCTGATAAAGATGAGGGTTTGTGGGCGCTTGTTGATGATGGTACGGGTAATGTTCACCGTGTTAAGGTGGGCAATTATATGGGGCGTAACCATGGTCGAATAATTGGTGTCACTTCCATGCAGATTAGTTTGATAGAGATCGTGCCAACCGGTACGGGTTCATGGGTAGAGCGACCAAAAGTTCTGCAGCTGGTCGAAAGTAAAGGTTCAGAGTAGGCCTTTGTGATCCGTGATATTTCGGAGAGGAATATGGGTTTTCTTTTTAATAATGAATTTGGGGAAAAACTGGGTAATAAAATGATGAGTTTAAAAAGAAGTTTTGCAATGGCTGCGACGGCAATTTTTATAGCGGTCGTCACCCAGAGTGCATTTGCTCAAGATAACGGTGTATTGGAAGATATCTCCTTTGCATCGTTGCCCGGTGGGCGTTTTGAAGTCAAGATGGATTTCTCGCAATCTCCGCCAGAGCCAACAGGGTATGAAATTGACCAACCCGCACGAATTGTCCTGGATTTTCCAGATGTAAAAAACAATCTTGATATCAAGCAGTATCCGCTTTCGTTTGGTAATGCAAAAAGTGCGGTGGTTCTCGGTTCAGATGATAGAACCCGTTTGATTATCAATATGGACAAGCTTGAGTATTACCAGACCCGTGTTGAGGGTAATAGCTTTGTTATGGAGGTCGGCAGCAATAAACTGACCAGTTCAATCGCAAAGGCGAATACAATTACAACGAAACTTGTTGAGCAGGTTAATGAGTACGAATCTGCCATCCAGAATATAGATTTTCGCCGCGGGGAATCCGGTGAAGGTAAGGTGATCATTACGCTGTCTGACCCTTCAATCAACATCAATGTAGAGCAAACTGCGAGCGAAGTTCAACTCAGTTTTATCGATACACAATTACCCAAGGAGTTACGAAGACGCCTGGATGTGACTGATTTTGCAACACCTGTATTGTTCGTTTCTGCAGACTATGATGGTGCAAATGCACAAATCTCAATCAAGCCACAGGGCGATTACGATTATTTGGCCTATCAGACTGATACTGAATATGTAGTCAGCGTTAAAAAACTGACCAAGCAGGAAGCAGAAGAGAGAAAGGCAAAGTTTACCTATGTTGGGGAGAAGTTGTCCTTAAACTTTCAGGATATCCCCGTTCGTTCAGTGCTGCAGTTGATTGCTGACTTTACGGAGTTGAACCTTGTCGCAAGCGATACGGTTGAGGGTAAAATCACATTAAGGCTTGAAAATGTGCCATGGGATCAGGCCTTGGATTTGGTGTTGAAAACCAAAGGTCTTGATAAAAGGCAGGTCGGAAATGTGTTGACTGTTGCTCCAGCCGCAGAAATTGCGGAGCAGGAAAGGCAGGCACTTGAAACGAACAAGCAGCTTGAAGAACTTGCACCCTTGAGAACCGAGTTTATTCAGATTCTCTACGCCAATGCGGAAGACATTTTTAAGTTATTTAACAACAAAAAAGGCGGGAAAGACGGTGGTGCGAGAAAAAGTATTCTGTCCGAGCGCGGTAGAGCTATTGTAGACAAGCGAACGAATTCGATTATTTTGACTGAAACTGAGTCAAAAATAGAAGAGTTCAGGGCCATGATTCGCCGTATTGATATCCCTGTCCGTCAGGTGGAAATCGAGGCCCGTATTGTCAGGGCTGAAACAGGTTCCGCTGAGGACTTTGGGGTGCGTTGGGGCTTTGCGGGAGGAAAAATTGCTGACAGTGGTGCAGGACAGTTTTGGGGAGCGGGTGGAACGAATACCTTGCTAGAATACAGTAATGCAGTTAAAGAGCAGGCTTTTGATATTGCGCAAGGTAATGACCCCAGTTTTGAAGACTATGTTTATCTGGATAATGGCTTGGCTGATGCACTTGTTGCTGATCTGGCAGCTACTCCATCGGCAGGTGATGCTGGTCGTTTTACCTTGGGTTTTTCAAATGACAAGTTGTCATTGTTATCACTTGAGCTTTCAGCATTGGAGTCAACAGGCCGTGCAGAGTTGGTATCCCAGCCGAAAGTGATTACAGAAGACCAGCAGGAAGCGGTCATCAAAAGTGGTGAGGAAATTCCCTACCAAGTGGCAACATCCAGTGGCGCTACTGCAATTGCATGGCGTGATGCTGTTTTGGGGTTGACAGTAACACCGCATATCACGCCCGATGATCGAATCCTGATGAAACTGGAATTGAACAAGAACAGTCTTGGACAGTTGACCTCCTTCGGAAATGCGATTAACACGACCTACATCAACACCAATGTTTTGGTTAATAACGGTGAGACGGTTGTTCTGGGCGGTATTTATGAAGATCTTGTTCAGGATACACTTGTGAAAATACCATTCTTCGGTGACCTGCCTTTTGTAGGGAGATTCTTCAGAAAAACCAGCAATAGCGATGCCAAGATTGAGATACTCTTGTTCGTAACTCCCCGTATCCTGAGTGATCCTCTCGCAAATCGTTAATGCCTGATGAGGTGGTGAGGGTTATTCTTGTTGGCCCTATGGGAGTTGGCAAGACAACGATCGGGAAAATACTGGCAGATGAACTTCATCTGCCTTTTTTCGATTCCGATAAAGAAATTGAGTCGCGCGCTGGTGCAGATATCCCCTGGATATTTGATGTGGAAGGGGAGAGGGGTTTCAGGGAGCGAGAAAGTCGAATTCTTGATGAGCTGACCAGCCTGAACGAGAGTATTGTTTTGGCGACGGGTGGTGGTATCGTACTTTCTCCTGATAATCGTAAAAGATTGATCAGTCGAGGGCGAGTTGTTTACTTAACGGCCTCACTCAAGCACCTTCTTCAACGCACCTCCCGTGACAAAAAAAGACCGTTGTTGCAAACAGACAACCCTGCCAAGGTTCTGGAAGCCGTTCTTGAAATTCGAGATCCTTTGTATAGGGAAATTGCTGAAGTGATTGTTTCAACAGAAAACAAGAACCCAAAGCATGTCGCCAAAGAAATTATCCATTTGCTAGATATCTGAATCGTTCTCTATGAAATCGTTGAACATCGACCTTGGTGAAAGATCCTATCCCGTGATCATTGGTGAAAATCTGATGGGTAGTGCTGATTTTCTTTTACCATATATTAGCGGCCAGTCTGTACTGGTTGTAACAAATGAAACGGTTGCGCCACTTTATCTTCCAGCGCTACGCGAAAAACTCGATCCCTTGTTCAGCTGTGAGTCGTTGGTTTTACCTGATGGTGAAGTGTACAAAACATTGGATACGATCAAGCTGTTTTACGACAAGCTGCTCCAGCATCGTTTTTCGCGATCATCTACAATTATCGCGCTTGGTGGAGGGGTAGTGGGTGATATGGCTGGTTTTGCAGCTGCAACTTATCAGCGCGGAGTGAACTTCATACAAATACCTACAACGCTTTTATCCCAAGTTGACTCTTCAGTGGGTGGAAAAACAGGTGTGAATCATCCTTTGGGTAAGAATATGATAGGTGCATTCTATCAGCCCAAGTGTGTGTTGATTGATACTTTAACATTGACCACTCTGCCGAAGCGTGAGTTCAGTGCGGGTATGGCAGAGGTTATCAAATATGGTCTGATTTCAGAACCGGATTTTTTTTCGTGGATAGAGCAATCAGTGGATGCTCTACTTCATCTTGATTCCGCAGCGCTTGATTATGCAATTATGCACTCCTGTGATACCAAAGCCCGAATTGTTTCGCTGGATGAGCGGGAGAGTGGCGTCAGGGCGCTATTGAATCTTGGCCACACTTTTGGTCATGCCATCGAGACAAGTCAGGGCTATGGTGTCATTCTGCACGGAGAGGCAGTAGCTATCGGAACAGTGATAGCGGCGCGTTTATCCAATTTATTGGGTTGGTTGACGGCGAATGATGTTGAACGGATAGTCAATCTGTTTCGATGTTTGGAGCTTCCTGTGTCAATTCCTGCAAGCATGTCAATCGATGCCTTTTTTCAGCATATGGCAGTGGATAAAAAAGTGCTGAATGGAAAGTTAAGACTGGTTTTGCTCAAAAAAATTGGCGAGGCTTGTATTGTCTCAGATGTTAGTCAGGATGCAATCTCGACAGCTCTGGAAGCGAGTTATTCATAACAGCCCTATTCTGACTTTTGCTTTTTATTGTGTAGAAGCTGAACCCAAAAATCAAAGGACGCACTATGCGTCCTTTGATTTCCAAAGATCTACTGCCGTGGAAAAATCAAGGAAGCAGGCTGTCACCCATTAAATAGCGGTCGATCTCCCTTGCTGCTCTTCTGCCTTCATCAATCGCCCAAACGACCAGGGACTGTCCTCTTCGGCAGTCGCCGGCAGCAAAAACACCGTCAACATTGGTTGTGAACTGGTTGTATCCCGCTTTGTAGTTTGATCGTTCATCAAGCTCCAGATTTAAATCTTTGACTGCATAGGGTTCTGGCCCAAGGAAGCCCATTGATAATAGAATGAGCTCCGCCTCCCAGATTTTTTCACTGCCCGGAATTTCGGCCATTGACCATTTGCCATCGGTATTGGTCCATTGCACATTGACAGTCTTTATTCCAGTCAGGTTGCCTTGCTCATCACCGATAAAGTTTTTGCTCAGAATGGCATATTCACGGGGATCTTTCCCAAAAGTTTCCGTCGCCTCGGCGTGGCCATAATCAACCCGAAAGATTTTGGGCCAGGTTGGCCATGGATTGTCGGGGGCCCTGTCTTCGGGGGGATGAGGCAGAAGCTCAAAGTTCACGACATTTTTTGCGCCATGCCTTATTGATGTTGCTATGCAGTCGGTGCCGGTATCACCGCCACCGATGACAATAACATTTTTACCCTTGGCCGAAATAAAGTTATTATCCTCAAGATTGGAGTCGAGCAGACTTTTTGTATTTGCCTTGAGGAACTCCATGGCCAGATGAATCCCTTTCAACTCTCTACCTTCGATCGGAAGATCTCGCCCGTTAGTGGCGCCGGTACAAAATAAAAGTGCATCATTGGCTTTCTTGAGGGACTCAGTGCTGATTGCGTTCTCACCTGAACCGCCAATATCAGCATTGGTGATGAACGCTATACCTTCAGCCGTTAGCAGGTCTATGCGTCTCTGCACCACATCCTTGCCGAGCTTCATGTTCGGGATGCCGTACATCAGTAGCCCGCCGATGCGATCCGCCCGTTCGTAGACAGTGACGCTGTGTCCCGCTTTGTTAAGTTGAGCGGCAGCAGCGAGGCCTGAGGGGCCGGAACCTACGATAGCGACTTTTTTCCCGGTTCGTTTTTTTGGTGGATTGGGGACTACCCAGCCTTCCTGAAAACCACGATCAATTATTGCGTATTCGATATTTTTTATTGTCACAGGTGTGTCAACGGAGCCCAGAACGCAAGCACCTTCGCATGGGGCAGGGCAGACTCTGCCAGTAAATTCCGGAAAGTTGTTGGTGCGATGAAGTCTCTCAAGCGCATCTTTCCACTGACCACGATAGACGAGATCATTCCACTCAGGACACACATTGGAAACCGGGCAGCCATCACCCGACTGACAAAATGCAACACCACAATCCATGCATCGACTGGCCTGGGTTTTAAGCCTTTTATCATCAACAGGTGTGTAAAGCTCTTTATAATCAAGCAGGCGTTCGCCGACCTTACGATAAGGTGCAGCTTCCCGAGCAAATTCTTTAAATCCGGTTGGTTTACCCATAATGTTTACTGTCTCCGTTTAAGAGAATTAGACCGCCGCCGCGGGTTCGTCACTGGTTTTTGTGCTGTTTGCTTGCTGGCGTTCCAGCAAAACACGCTTGTAGTCTATTGGCATGACTTTGATAAATTTATCAAGACTGCTTTGCCAGTTATCAAGTATAGATCCGGCAACTGTTGAGCCGGTGTATTGTGCGTGGTTTTCAATGAGTGTCTTGAGCTCCTGAATATCCGCTTCTGCGTTCAGGGCTTCAAGCTCAACCATTTCAGTGTTGCATTTGTCCCTGAAATCACCATTGACATCATAGATGTAAGCAATTCCACCGCTCATCCCGGCTGCAAAGTTTCTGCCGGTCGTTCCCAAAACGACAACCCTGCCACCCGTCATATATTCACAGCCGTGGTCGCCGATACCTTCAACTACCGTTAAAGCGCCACTGTTTCTGACACAGAAACGCTCTGCCGCAATACCGCTGAAATAGGCTTCACCCGAAGTGGCGCCATAGAGAACGACATTGCCGATGATAATGTTTTCCTCGGATGCAAAGGTACTGTTTTTGGGTGGATATACGATCAGGCGTCCGCCACTGAGGCCTTTGCCGACAAAGTCATTACAGTCGCCTTCTACCTCGATCGTGATCCCGCGTGTGATGAAAGCCCCAAGACTTTGACCCGCTGAACCATTCAGTTTGATATGAACTGTATCCTCAGGAAGACCTTCAGCACCCCATTTTTTGGTTATTTCATGAGAAAGCATGGTTCCAACAACACGATTGATGTTGATGACAGGCAGCGCCATTGATACTTTCTCAGCCTTTTCTATCGCGGGCTGAGCCTGACGAATAATTTCGTTATCAAGAGCGAGCTCAAGTGCATGATCCTGACTCATCGTCTGGTAGGTGCCGACATTTTCATGCGGTTTGGCCGCTGGTGTGAGTATGGCTCCCAAGTCCAGACCATCTGATTTCCAGTGACGGATGGCTTTATCCATTTCCAGCATATCGGATCGGCCTACCATTTCGCTCAAGGTGCGGAAACCGAGTTGCGCCATGATCTGGCGGAGGTCTTCTGCAAGCATGAAGAAGTAGTTAACCACATATTCCGGTTTGCCTTTGAATTTCTTGCGAAGCTCTTTGTCCTGAGTAGCGATGCCGACCGGGCAGGTGTTGAGATGACATTTACGCATCATAATACAACCCAGTGTAACAAGGGGTGCTGTCGCAAAACCGAACTCCTCAGCTCCCAGAAATGCTGCAATTGCGATGTCCTTGCCGGTTTTGAGCTGGCCGTCTGTTTGCAGAACAACACGGGAGCGCAGGTCATTCATTACCAGTGTTTGATGGGTTTCTGCGATACCCAGTTCCCACGGGAGGCCGGCGTGTTTGATTGAGGTGAGTGGCGACGCGCCTGTACCACCATCGTGTCCGGCAATCACAATGTGATCGGCCTTGGCTTTGGTAACCCCGGCTGCAATTGTGCCAACACCCATTTCGGAAACGAGTTTGACGCTGATGCGCGCGGAGCGGTTGGCATTTTTCAGGTCGTGTATCAGCTGCGCCATATCCTCAATGGAATAAATATCGTGGTGAGGTGGAGGGCTGATCAAACCAACGCCCGGGGTCGAGTGACGCAGTTTTGCAATGTAATCGTCTACTTTCTTGCCCGGCAGTTCGCCGCCTTCACCCGGTTTTGCGCCTTGGGAAATCTTGATCTGGATTTCGTCGGCGTTGGCCAGATAGTGGGCTGTAACCCCGAAGCGCCCGGAAGCAACCTGTTTGATGGCTGAACGCTTGGAGTCGCCATTTTCCAGAGGTTGAAAGCGATTGGCATCCTCACCACCTTCACCAGTGTTGGATTTGCCGCCCAGCCGGTTCATTGCGATGGCGAGGGATTCGTGGGCCTCTCCGGAAATGGAGCCAAAACTCATTGCGCCGGTACAGAAGCGCTTGACCAATTCCTGAGCTGGTTCAACCTCTTCAATGGGGATCGGACCACCATTGGCATCTGAACGGAATGACATCAAACCGCGAAGTGTGCATCCGCGAGTTGCTTCTTCATTGGAGGCTTTGGCAAATTTCCAGTAAGCGTCCTGGCTATTGGTGCGTGTGGCAAGCTGCAGGCTGGCGATTGTGTTCGGATTCCACATATGGCGTTCGCCGTTGGCCCGCCACTGCATTTCACCCGGGTTTGGCAAGATGGCTTGTTGATCTGTATCCCTCGAAGGGTAGGCCATTTCATGCCTTCGCAGTGATTCTTCGGCAAGCACCCGGAAGCCTACACCTTCAACACGGCTTGGTGTCCCGTCAAAACAGCGAGAAATCACCTCAGAGGCAAGGCCAACGGCTTCAAATATCTGCGCACCCTTGTAGGACTGCAGCGTGGAGATTCCCATTTTGGCCAGAACCTTGAGCATGCCTTTGGCAACGCCTTTTCGATAGCGCTTGACAAGTTTGTCGTCATTCGGGAAGTTCTCTTCACTTAACAGGCCGTCCTGACGGGCCTGAAAGAGTGCTTCAAAAGCCAGATAGGGGTTGATGGCATCGACACCGAAACCGATGAGCATACAGTGATGATGGACTTCACGAGCTTCACCCGTCTCAACCACAATACCTATTTTGGTTCGCTCTGAACGCCTGACAAGGTGGTGGTGAACGGCGCCGGCAGCGAGAAGGGTGCTCATTGCAACCCGGTCGCTGCCGATATTGCGATCGGAAAGTATAATCAGGGAATGGCCAGATGCGATAGCATCACTGGCTTCATTGCACACGCGTTCGAGATTGGCAGAAAGACCGTCAACACCTTCGGTTTTTTCATAGGTGATGTCAATAATCTGTGACTTCCAGCCCTTGTAATCGATATGGCGTAATGCAGCCATTTCCTCGTTGGTCAGGATCGGATGCGGAATACGAAGACGGTGGGCATGCTGCTCTGTTGTTTCGAGCAGGTTGCCTTCAGGGCCAATGTAGCATTCAAGAGACATGACCACTTCTTCCCGGATCGAATCGATAGCCGGGTTGGTTACCTGGGCGAACAGCTGTTTGAAATAATCGTAGATCATGCGCGGCTTGTCGGATAAGCAGGCCAGCGCACTGTCGTTGCCCATGGAGCCAACCGGGTCTCGCAATTCCTTGACCAGCGGCAGCAACATGTATTGCATGGTTTCCGTAGTAAAACCGAAGGCTTTCATTCTTGACAGCAGGGTTGTCGGGTCAAAGCCATGCGGTTCATTTTCGGTATGTAAATGCCTGAAATCGACTTTCTGTTTGGCGACCCACTCACCATACGGTCGGGCTGCCGAAAATTGGTTTTTTAATTCTTCGTCAGTGACAAGCCTGCCTTCCTCAAAATCAAGCAGGAACATTTTACCCGGTTGCAGGCGGCCCTTGGCCTTGATGTTTTCAGGTTCAACAGGTACAACGCCCACTTCAGAGGCCATGATGACCTTGTCGTCATGAGTGATGTAATAGCGGCTGGGGCGCAGACCGTTGCGATCCAGTACAGCGCCGATATAGTGGCCATCTGTAAAGGCAATGGAGGCCGGGCCATCCCATGGCTCCATAATCATCGAGTTGTATTCGTAGAAATCTTTCTTTTGCTGGGACATTGCCTTGTCGTTTTGCCAGGCTTCGGGAATCATCAGCATGATTGCTTCCTGAAGGCTTCGACCATTCATCAACATGAATTCCAGCACATTGTCAAAACTGCCTGAGTCGGAACAGTCAGGTTCCACAATCGGAAACAGTTTTTCAATGTCATTACCGAAGAAGGTTGATTGAACGACACCCTGCCGTGCTTTCATCCAGTTGATATTACCCTGGCGCGTATTGATTTCACCGTTGTGACTCATGAAGCGGTTCGGTTGGGCGCGGTCCCAGGAAGGAAAGGTATTGGTTGAGAACCGGGAGTGGACCATCGCCAGATGTGCTTTGTAATCCTCGTCGGCGAGGTCAGGATAAAAAGGCATCAGCTGGTCCGGGGTGAGCATGCCTTTATAAACAATAACCTTTGAAGATAAAGTGCAAACATAAAAATGCTTGCGTTCTTTCAGGCTGTGGTCGTTTCTCAGTATAGTCGTAGCCTGTTTACGAATGAGGTAGAGTTTTCGCTCAAAATCATCACCGGACACCCCTTCGGCTCCGATAAACAGCTGTTCGATGTGTGGCATGGAGGCCAGTGCTGTTGGACCGACATCGGCAGTATGAGGTTCTACCGGCATGTGTCGCCAACCGATCAGGGTCTGGCCTTGATCGGCAATGATGGATTCAATCGTTTGTTTGCATTTTTCCCTTTCTGTCGTTTCGACAGGAAGAAAGATGTTCCCAACCGCATATTGGCCTTTGGGAGGCAGTTCTGCATTCAGATCCTGTCTGGCTTTTTTGGCCAGGAATTCATGAGGAAGGGCTGTCAATATACCGCAACCATCACCAGTGTTGGCCTCACAGCCACAGCCACCACGGTGGTTCATGCGTCTCAGCGCGTGATCGGCTTCCAGGACAATGGAGTGGCTGGGGCGACCTTTCATGTCGGCCACAAAACCGACACCACAACTCTCCTTTTCGTTGATCGGGTCATACAGCCCCGATTTTAAAGGACGATCAAGCAATGGGTGTTTGCTGATATCTTGACTCATATTATTCTCTCCACACACAGTCCGAAGCCATTCCCGCAACCGGGCTGCGTGTTTAACTTACACAAGTGTCAAAAAACTAGAATGTGATTGAGTAAATCCGTTTACTCCTGAATGCGCAGTAGTGATCGATGTCAGGGCTGAATTTCCAGCTATACAGGCCTCGCTACTGGGAACCCGCCAAAAAGACGGCCGACTATTAGAAACGATGATGGCCCTTAAAATCAAATTTTTTCTCCGATTTTAGGCGTTTGAAAGGCTATTTTCAGTGTTTGTAGCAAAAGGGTGCAGCTTTGGATGTCGATGCGGCTGATTATCACGGATTGCACCCTTTGAAGTGGCTGTGGATAATGTGCGGGTTCAGGCGATCATCCGGTTCAGATGATTGCTTCCCTCCTCTTTCATGGTTGATAAAATTTCATGACAAATGTATTTCCCGTTTTAAAAAATGACCGATTACTTCGCGCCCTGTCAAGAGAACCCGTTGATATGACACCTGTCTGGATGATGAGGCAGGCAGGCCGCTATTTGCCTGAATACAGAGAAACGCGCAGCAAAGCCGGTGGGTTTATGGATTTGTGTACTAACCCTGACCTGGCCTGTGAGGTAACGCTGCAGCCCCTTGAGCGCTATGATCTGGATGCAGCTATATTGTTTTCGGATATTTTGACCATCCCGGATGCAATGGGTCTCGGTCTGTATTTTGAAAGTGGTGAAGGGCCGCGTTTTCGCAAGACGGTGAGAAGCCAGGCTGATATTGACAATTTGCCGGTCGTTAATGCCGAAAAGGATCTCGATTATGTGATAAAGGCGGTCACTACCATTCGTCATGCCTTGAATGGACGGGTTCCCCTGATTGGTTTTTCCGGAAGTCCATGGACGCTGGCAACCTATATGGTGGAAGGTGGCAGCAGCAAGGATTTTCGCAGGGCAAAAGCGATGCTTTATGATCATCCGGATATGATGCATGCCCTGTTGGAGAAACTGGCGCTGTCAGTAACGGATTATCTGAATGCCCAAATTCGCGCAGGTGCACAGGCCGTTCAGATTTTTGATACCTGGGGCGGTTCTCTGGGACATCAGGCTTATCAGCGTTTTTCACTGGATTACATGGCGAAAATAGTTTCCGGGTTGATCAGGGAAAATGATGGCAGGAAGGTGCCGGTGATTATTTTTACCAAAAATGGCGGTCAATGGCTTGAAAGCATGGTCGAATCCGGCTGTGATTGCCTGGGGCTTGACTGGACAACCTCAATGGCAAGTGCCAGAGCGCGCGTTGGCAGCAAGGTCTCCTTGCAGGGAAATATGGACCCGGCGGTGCTTTATGCTTCTCCGGAGGCGATCAGGACGGAAGTGGCGCGCATATTGGCTGAGTTTGGTCATCATGAAGGACATGTGTTCAATTTGGGACATGGAATAACGCCTGAAGTTGACCCTCAGCATGCTGGTGCGTTTATTGACGCGGTTCACGAATACTCTGTGCAGTATCATGAGAATAATGGCTTTCGGGCTTGATAAGTAGCGTAAAATACTAGGCAAAGCCCTAAAAACCCTGTAGATTTAAGTCATTATTGCCGTAATGGAATAAAAACCCACAATGGAACTGTGCTATTACTTCAGGTAACGACAGGGGAGCATTCCCTCGATAAAAGTGTTTCAGGGGTACAGGTGTGGCCGGTCTTAAACAGGTAAAAGTCGATATCAGTGACCTCGAGCTGGGTATGTATGTTTCCGGTCTCGATCGCCCTTGGTCCCAGACTCCTTTCCCGCTTCAGGGGTTTTTCATTCGTGAGTCGGATGATATCGACCAGCTGAAACTTTTTTGTAAATTTGTCTACATTGATACCCAGCGTGGCAAACCTCCAACCCAGAGAGAGTTTAATACCTCGTCACAAAAAGCCGTAAAGGGCGTCAAGACTACCCCTAAACATGAAGTTGCTCGAAAAAAACAGGCTGAGGACGCCAAGTTACTCAAGGCGAAGAAAACAGAACGACAACAAGGCAGGAAGATCCGCCAAAGGGAGACTATAACGGTTGCTCCCCTGAAAATCCGGCCGAATTTTTATCAGGAAAACCAGCCGCTGCGCAAAGAAACGGTTAAAGCAGACAAGGTGCATCTGGAAACCAGCACTGCTGTCGGGGATATGATGTCTGATGTCAGAAGCGGCAAGCCCTTGCCCTTTCGGCGCGCCTCGGCTGTTGCCAGTGATATGGTGGACAGTGTTATCCGTAATCCTGATGCTTTTGCCTGGTTGTCGCGTGTCAAGGAAAAGGATGAGCATACCTACAGCCATCTGGTGCGTTCGGCTATTTGGGCGGTGATGTTCGGTCGTCATATCGGGCTGGACAGGAAGGAGATGAACCTTCTTGCACAGGCAACGCTTTTAAAGGATGTTGGCAAACTGAAACTCGATGAAAGCTTGTTGCAACTCGACCAGCGAACTGAAGAGCAGGAAGTGGAATACCATAAGTTTATCGAGCACAGTATTGACATTCTGAAGGAGACAGAAGGCGTACCTGTTCAGGTAATTACCATCATTCGGCATCACTGCGAAAGGTACAATGGGCTTGGGTACCCGCAAGGTTTGCGTGGAGATAAAATTCCCTTTCTTTCGAAGGTGGTTGGTATTGTCACCGTCTATGATGAAGTGACAAACCCGAGGAATTCGAAATACCCTTTGGCACCATCAAAGGCAATGGCTGCGCTTTACGACATGCGTGATATTGAATTTCAGGAGGAACTGGTTGTTCAGTTTATCCAGGCGCTGGGTATCTACCCGACAGGTACGCTGGTTGAGCTGAACAGCGGTGAAGTGGGGGTTGTTGTTGAGCAAACCTTTGAGCGCCGCCTTAAGCCAAAAGTGATGGTTGTGCTGGACAGCAATAAAAAAGCCCTCCCTGAGCCTTACGCGGTTGATCTGTTTGAAGATTATGCCGACAAGTTGCGTAAACTGGAAAAAGGCAGGAAAACCAAAGGTTCGATTCAGGCGCTGGAGATTGTCAAGGATCTGGAGCCCGGTGCTTATGAAATTGATGTGGCGTCAATTCGTGATGCCTATTTGAAACAAAGCTGGAACTGGAAAAGTTTCTTCAGTTTTGGTCTGAAGTAAGCATTGATTTACAACATCGGGATGTTTTCAAAAAACATCCGGCAAGCAATCGCAGCACAGATTGTCGATACTGTAATTATGCCAGATAGTGTTTATCAGTCTTGTCGTCTCTGACGGATTTGTCTGAAACGCATTTGGTCAGAAAGCGTTAGCGGCTTCAGGGTTAACTGAGCCCAGTAACTCACCCATTCGGGTTGTTTTTCCTTCTTCAAAATTCTCCAGCCAACTGCAAGCCTGTTCCTGAAAGAGCATAATCACAGTAGAGCCGAGCTTGAACCTTCCCAGCTCGCTACCTTTGGCGAGAGATATGCCCCCAACATTTTCGTAAAGCGTTGTGGTGACTGTTCTGGGTGGCGGTGCAATCTGGCCCGCCCACACTGTTTCAATCCCGGCAACAATCATTGCGCCAACCAGTACCAGCGCCATTTTCCCGACATCGGTTTCAAAAATGCACACCAGCCTTTCATTGCGTGAAAACAGTCGGTTGACATTGTTTGCGGTTGTTGTGTTGACAGAAAAAAGCTGGCCAGGGATGTAGTGCGTGGAAAGCAGTTTGCCATCGATGGGCATATGCACACGGTGATAGTCGCGCGGTGAAAGGTAAATGGTTGCAAAACTGCCGTGTTCAAAGTCTGCAGACAGCTTTTCATCACCTCCAAGCAATTCCTGACAGGAAAATGTTTTTCCCTTGGCCTGAAAAATGCAGCCATTCGCTATATCGCCGATTTGACTGATGGCGCCATCTGCAGGGCAGGCAATGCCATTTTTTTTGCTGCAGATTGGTCGGGCACCCGGTTCAAGTTCGCGGGTAAAAAAAGCATTGAAAGAGGCATAGTTATGCGCTTCCTTTTCTACTGCCTGATCCAGTGAAACATCAAACTGCTTGATGAAAGTATCGATTAGAAAGTTTTTGATTGCGGGTATTTCGCAGTCAGCCAGCTTACCTGTCAGGCGTGAAAGAAGATGCTGCGGGACGATGTGTTGAAGAAAAATAAAGAGCGCGTCTTTCATTATTTGCCGGACTCCACAGGTGTGTCTGGGTGATTGCCCCACTCGGACCATGAGCCCGGGTAGGCTTTGACAGATGGGTAGCCCAAAGCTGTGGCTACCAGCCATGTCAAGCCCGATCGACGATGAGTCTGGCAGTGGGTGACGATGGTTTTTTCGGGAACAATACCTTTTTCCAGCATGATTTCCTTTGCGTTGTCGCGTATTTTATAAGCGTTGTTTTTATCAATCAGGTCTGTCCATTCCAGGTGAATTGCACCTGGAATATGGCCACCTTTTGCAGACAGAACTTTGCTGCCGCTGTATTCTTCAGGGCTTCTGGCATCCCAGACAAGCAGTTCGGATGTATTGTGGCTTATGGCGTCCAGAATCTGTTCCAAAGTCATGGTGACAGAGTTGTTGATACAGGCGGTGTAATGGCTTTTTACAGGCGTGTTTTCTGTTTTTTCCTGCGAAAAACCGGCTTGTTGCCAGGCGTGAATCCCCCCGTTGAGAAAGGAAAAACGGGTGTGACCGATGCTTTGCAGCGTCCACAAAAAACGCCCGGCCCATGGCCCACCTTCGTTATCGTAACAGACGACATGGGTGTTTTCTGTCAGACCAATGCTGCTGAAAAGTGCAGATAGAGCGCTGGCATCTGGCAGCAGGCCGGGAGCCGGTTTCTCTCCTTTTATCAGTTTGCCCGTGTCAACATGGATGGCACCGGGGACATGCCCTTCGAGATAGTGCTGCAAGGGGCACAAGTCAATGATCAACAAATCCCTTTCGTTGAGATGTTCTTTCAGTGTTTCAGCTTCGACAATCAGAGGTAAGGCCATTTTTAAAATTTACGCAGGTTTTATTTCCAGTCTTGCAGGGCTTGCAGGATTTTCCGGTAACTGTCGAGCCGCCTGGGGTTGATACGACTGTCAGCAACGGCTGCCAGTATAGCGCAACCGGGCTCCTGAAGGTGCCGGCAATCGTTAAATTTACAGTGTCCGATGAAAGGTCGAAATTCGATAAACTGTTCAATCAATTCATCCGGATTAATATGCCAGAGTGCAAACTCTCGAATGCCGGGAGAATCAATCAGGTCGCCGCCTTCCGGAAAGTGGTAGAGAACTGCGGTAGTTGTTGTATGTTGCCCGAGGCTGGACTTCTCCGAAATCGGTGCCACGGCAGTGTCAGTATCCGGTAACAGATAGTTGACCAAAGAGGATTTTCCGACACCGGACTGACCAACAAAGACACAGGTTCGTGTTGAAAGGAAGTTTTTCAGGTCGGCAATACCGAAACCGTCCAGTGCCGAACATTGAAGGACAGGGTAGCCGATTGACCGGTAGAGTTCGATGAGCGCATTGATTTCCTGAAGATTGCTTTTATCCAGCAAGTCGGTTTTGTTGAGCAGTAAAACCGGCTGTATTCTGGCGGCTTCTGCGGCAACAAGGTATCTGTCAAGCAGCTCCTGATGCGGAACCGGCAGGGGTGAGAAAACAACGATAATGTTGTCGATGTTTGCAGCTACCGGTTTCAGATTATGGTAGTTATCGGGGCGGGCGAGGATCGATTTTCTTTCATGTCTTGCGACAACGACACCCAGTGAGTCGCTGTCCTGCCAGACAACGCGATCGCCGGTCACAAGGTTTTCGATGTTTGCCCGCACATGGCAGCGCTTTGTAGTCACGGGGTGTGTTTCGCTCTCAACAGCAACCGAGTTACCGTAATGAGCGATAACGAGGCCGTTTTGTTCGGGGCCAAGGCTTGAGGCGTTGATATTTTCGTCGAGCTGTTGCTGTTTTTTTGTGGCTCTTCGGGTTTTTTCTTCCTGAATCTTTGCGATTCTCCAGGCTTGCCGGCGAGTCAGCTTGCGTTTCGACATAAAAAGAAATCAGCCTTTTCGGGAAGGTGTTGTGATAAGTTGAGTTTGTTATTATGACCGGCCACTTCGCAAAGGCAACCTTATTGTGACCTGCTTGAAACTTTAAGCAGATTGCTGAAGCACTGTTTGACGATGATATTGCAACCACCATTACTTTTATCCGGCGATAGTAAACGAACGAGGACACCTTACTGATGAAAGATGCGCAGAACCTGATCTGGATTGATCTGGAAATGACAGGCCTTAACCCCCAGACCGATGTCATTATCGAGATAGCGACAATCGTGACCGATGCCCAGCTGAATATTCTTGCCGAGGGGCCGATGCTTGCCATCCATCAGCCTGAAGCAGTAATGAGTGCCATGGACGAGTGGTGTACCCGGCAGCATGGTAAAAGCGGGCTGACACAACGCGTTCTCGATAGCACAATCAGCGAGGCTGACGCAGAGGCGGCTACGATCGCTTTTCTTGAGGAGTGGGTGCCCGCCGGGAAATCGCCCATGTGTGGTAACAGCATCTGTCAGGACCGTCGTTTTCTGGCACCTTATATGCCGAAACTGGAAGCGTTTTTCCACTACAGGAACCTTGATGTCAGTACGATCAAGGAGCTGGCCGCCCGATGGCAACCGTCTATTCTTGACGGGGTAAAGAAGGACAGCAAGCATCTCGCCCTGGATGATATTCGCGATTCGATCAACGAGCTGAAATATTATCGGGAAACCTGTTTTGCCATTTGACGATAATGCTTGGTTTTTGGGGGCTGTTTGGCAGCATCCCAAAGCAGGACGGTGATCGATCGCTGGAAACGGTTTGTTGGCATAGTGTGGATGTCAGGCGACAGGATCTGTTTGTTTTTGCCGTTGTTGGTCGATGGCCCACTGGATATGTTCAGCAGCCATTGTGCCGGTTTCGGGCAGTTTGTTTCTTAAAGCCGCAATGGTTTCTTTGCAATACGGTGCGTTGCCAAGTCCAATAGCCAGATTTCTCGACCAGCGTTGATCGCCGATACGACGAATCGGTGAACCGGCCGTATTTTGCAAAAAGCTTTTCTCATTCCACAAGAAAAGTTCCAGCAGGGTGGTATCGTCAAGCTGATGTCGTGGCGAAAAATCCGGTTCAGCTGATGTTGCTGCAAACTTGTTGAACGGGCAGACAAGCTGACAATCATCACAGCCAAACACCCGGTTGCCCATTTTCTGGCGCAGGTTTTCAGGGATACTGCCTTCCAGTTCGATGGTCAGATACGAAATACATTTGCGTGCATCCAGCTGGTTGGCGTTGACAAAGGCGCCGGTTGGGCAGGCATCCAGACAATTTCGGCAAGAACCGCAATGATTGCCGACAGGGATGTCAGGGCTGTTTGAGTCTGCGGCAATGACCGTGATAGGCAATGGCAGGCTGGTATAAATTTCACCGAGAAAAAACCAGCTGCCGGCCTTGGGGTGAATCAACATGGTGTTTTTGCCAATCCAGCCCAGCCCGGCTTTCTCGGCAAACGCCCGTTCAAGCACCGGTGCACTGTCGACGAAGGGGCGGCTGCCCGGCTTGTTCAAAAACATACTGTCTGCATATTGCTCGTACAGGTCAGCCAGATACGCAGCGAGCCGGGCAAGTTTTTTTCGCATCAGTTTGTGATAATCCCGGCCAAGCGCATACCGGGAGATGTAGGCTTTTTGGGGTTGAGCAAGGACCTGTTCGGCCTGATTGTCAGTCAGGTAATCCATTCTGACACTGATGACCCTCACCGTTCCCTTGTGCAGCAAATCAGGCTGCATTCGCATGTCTGCGCGGTCCTGCATCCACAGCATTTCACCATGGTAGTTGTCGGCCAACCAGTTTTGCAGGTGTGCTTTATGTTTGCCGGGTTCGGCGTCAGTGATCGATAATTGCTGAAATCCCAGAGCCTTTGCCTTGCGGGAAAGTGATGATGTCAGTGCTTGAAAAGCTGCTTCGCTCATGGGTGGCTCATGTATAATCATGCACAAATATTTTTCCGGAATGATCATGTTAGCAGAGCCTTCATCAGTGACTCACTGTTTTTCTGCCGCGCAGGTGCGGGCATTGGACCGATATGCAATCGAGTATCAGGGACTGCCGGGTATCCGGCTGATGAAGCGTGCCGGACGCTTTGCCTTTGAGCAAATCATGCAGGCGTGGCCACACACACGCCGCTTGTTGGTGCTTTGTGGCGGTGGCAATAATGGCGGGGATGGTTTTATTGTGGCGGCGCTGGCCCGGCAGCGGGGTATTCCGGTAAAGCTGTGGGCGATGACCGAAAAAGCAGACCTGAGTGGGGATGCATCCCTGGCGGCAGATTTTGCCGTGGAGGCGGGGGTGTCGATAGAGCAGGTGAATCTATCGGATATCGACGCCTGTTTTGCTGGTCTGGGCGAAGATGAACTGGCGTCAGAAACGATAGTGGTTGATGCCCTGCTGGGTACCGGGCTCAAAGGTTTTGTGAGGGATGAATATGCGCGAGTGATTCGTGCGGTGAACCGGTCGGGTTTTCCGGTGCTGGCGATTGATATTCCCTCCGGGTTGTGCAGTGACACCGGTGCCAACCTTGGCGAGATTGTTAAGGCCGACCTGACTACCACTTTTGTCGGTGTGAAGCGCGGCTTGTTGACGCATTTGGGGCCCGAGTAT
>JAGRJA010000461.1 GCA_020443005.1 Pseudomonadales bacterium | reverse complement strand
TGCCCCCATAATTTGCTTCACCACCAAGGATGCGAATCTGCGAATTGCCGTAAACGGTGCCATTCTCGGTGAAGCGCTTGAGCGCGATCGCCGCGCCTCCATTCACGCGCACTGTCGCTTTGGTTTTGCTGCTATTTTTGTCGAGAGTGAGGTCATGATAACCACACGCATTGCAACGCAGGTACAGGTGCGTGATACCGGTGGGATCGTTCAGATCAAAACTGACTGTTTTACGAGTACCAGAAGGTCCGAGCACCTCGATCGGCAACGGTATGAGCTGAGCTCTCGGTTTGGCGTTGACGGTGACAGTCCGAAGCACGGTGGCTGCCGCATTGCCGGCATTATCCTTAACGTTATAACTCAGGTTGTAGCTACCGGCTGTACCGCTATTCACGCTCCCCGTGCGGACAATCCTGCTGGTGATGTTGCCATCGACATTATCGGTAGCCGTGGCTCCTGGATCCGTAAAAGGGCTGCCTTGAGTGATCGACATGGTGGCACTGCCATTGAGGCTGATAACCGGACGCGTGGTGTCCGCGGGAGGCCGGGGTGCTCCGGTAGACCAGACACTCGCACCGGAGGACGTGTAAAGTACCAGTGAGCCATCGTTTTGCAGAACGGCTCGATTCGCCCCCTTGCCATTGGTCTGGCTGCTCCAGACAGCAGAATTACTGGCATTACGAAGCACCAGATTACCATCAGACTGCATGTTCAGTCGTACGCCGCCCTTACCATTGGTGGCAGCAGACCAGATCACTGTATTGGTGCTGACACCCCGCAAAACCAGGTTGCCATCCCCCTGCAAATAAAAACGGTAACGCCCATCCGGGGATGCAAGATACTGGTTGGAGGACAGGTAATTGTTGGAAAGCAGTCGGTCACTGCCGCTGGTAAAGGCGGCCAATGCTCCGGTGCTGGAGGTCAGCAATAAGATCAATGCAAGCAGGGTGCGCATGAATATCCGTCCGTGTATTGTTATTGGAATTGTTCAATGTGTTGATAGGTGTGGCAGAGCAGACCAGTTCGCCATTTGATCAAAAGCTCCAGACAGACTTCATGAACTAATTGATGATCTTATGCATGCTGTGAAATGCGTCACCACCTTTTACTCAACAAACGATGAAAATGATGTTGGGGGATGGCAAGCTAACCAAAATATCCAGATACGGGTGTCCTCGCAGGATCAGGGTGACAAAAATTATTTTTACATGGCATACTCTGACGCACATTGGAAAGAACATTCATGGATAGATACAGCAGTAGGTGAATTATGAGAGCCGTTGTTCCCCTTACCTTTTTATACTTGGCCCTGTTCGCTCTTCCCGGAGCAAGCACCACCAAAATATCGACCATCAACACTTATGTTGTGGAATCTGAGCATGACATCAGTGACGTGCGGGTGCCGATTTCCGCCGGCATCCCCTTAAGTTGTAACGGAAAACTGTTGGATACGCTTGACGGAATTGTACATTATGTAATCACCGCATCCGAACCCAATTACTGTACGATCCGGTTTGTCTTTCAGAAATCCAAAGAGCTGTCAGGAAGAAAATTCTCGATCCTGTGGATGGAGATGAACAGCAAGGGAATGGCCATTCCTATTTCCACCACCACGATCAAGGTGGATTAGGGGCAACGGGCCGCGTACCGCTCAGAAGATCACGGCCTGTGACAGCTACTTGTGCCAGAACTTCTCAACCCCGAGCGGCGTGTCTGGAGGGAGAATGGGGTTATTCAACTCAATCACCGTCCGCTCCGGAATTCTGGCCGACTCCAGCAAGCCACCATAATAGTGATAAAACAGTTGGTTGAACTCACCGCTTTCTACCAGCATGGTCAGACCGGTTTCGATATCTCTGGCCAGAGCACCGTTGTTGCGCGCCACAAAATAGTAAAAAGCGGTTGGGTACCTCAGCATCCAGTTGGGCTCAATCACGATCCCCGCATCGTGGTAGGTTTCCGCCTCTGCCCAAATTTCGATGATGGATCGAGGGAACAAATCCCCTCTGCCTGCCTGCAACATTTCAAATATCGCAGGGTAATGCACCACCCCGAGCACGCTGAAACCATTCGCCTTCAATATTTCCGTGTCCGGCCAGTCGTGCCCTTGAAGAATTCTCATATCTTTGAGTTGAGCAGGCTCCTTAATCGCAGAAATAGTTTCCAGGTTCGATTTTTTCGCCAAAAACAATCGCCACCCAATCAATCCCCGGTAGATCGGAATCCGAATGGGGAGCAACTCTTTTTCTCTTTCAACGGAAGTCATGGACCAAACAACATCCACAGTACGCTCCTGGCTGAGCTCCTTCAAGGCGCGGCCCTGGTTAAGAGTTACCACAGAGGGCATCAACATGTAATCTCTGTTGACCGTATTAAGTGCCAACTCAAGCAGCTTCAGCGGATATTCCGTGCGCCGGTCGGAATCCGCCTCCGGGCGGGGGTAAATCACTGTTTTTATGGCAGCTTGCGCGCTGGAGTGGATAGACAAAAAACTCAAGACTACCCAGCACGTCACCAAAAATCGGGAACAGCAGGAGTGGTATTCAGACATGACAGTTTCACGCCTCGCAGTGGTTAGCATCTATACAGTTTAGCTGCTTTTCCCGACATCGGCCCGCTGTCGGGCGCCGGGTCACTCACTCAGCGGAACATTGTACTCATCCAGCTGAACATTGTATTTCAAAGCGAAGCGTTGGAATTGCCCGCTTTTCTTCATTTCGGCAACGGCCTCATCAAAATACGCCAGTAAGGCTCGACCGCGTTTGTTGGGGGAGAAGGCGATATAAACCTTGTCTTTTTTGCCGACAGGAACCCATTTCAATGCAGAGGAACTGGTGCGGTCGAGCAAAGATCATTGTGTCTGTTGTCAGCAGGCTATGGGAGAGTAAAACAAGGTTAGCATGTTTTGCACGAAGGGTCATTCCGCGTTGAGAAGCAGCCTGTCA
>JAGRJA010000460.1 GCA_020443005.1 Pseudomonadales bacterium | reverse complement strand
TGCTCTTCATTCAATTGTTCGGGAGAAACCAGCAGAAGAATATCGGCATTCTGTTGGTAGGATTCATCCAGCAAATCCGTAATTCTCACCTTCATCACCTGGCCTAATTGCTCCTCAAGCGAAGTAAATTCGTGATGATGCCTGTTAAAGGGCGGATAAACCAACAACAGTGTTTTCTGGCTGGCGGGCACAAACTGTCGAGCACCCCGCTCTATGGCCTGCCTGAAACTGTCCGTCGTAAACGGTTGCGGCAAAAGCATCGGTATCGCCTTGTCACCGGATCGCAAGGTCATTGAAAACCAGAAAGGCTTGCCTGTGTTTTTTTCCTTGTAGGGCTGAAAACCAAAACCTTTTACCAGTTTTTCTGCCACTTGCCCTTTATTGTTATCGGGGTCAGCAAAGCGGGCGATAAAGCGACCACCGGAAATCTTTTGCATTTCAGCAAGCACTTCAAGCAATGTATTTTTATAAGCCCGGTAATCAGCCGGCAAGGCATTGTCAGCAGAAAAATAGCCGGTAAACAACAAGGGCTGGTCAAGCCCACTGAGAAAATCTGCCGATTGCCGAAACCGTGAAATCACTTTCTTTATCGCGCTGGTAATAGCGTATTCGGGGTTGCGCAAGCCAATTTCCATTTCGGTTTCATTTATGAGTTTCATATCAATCAGGTTTTTGGCATCAAGCACTTCAAACTGGTCACCATACTGAACAAGCACATGAAAATAGGCATTAATGTAGGACGCCTGAAAACGGTCATTCACCTGAAAGGGGGTGGACTGAATGCCGTACTTTGAAACTGCCTCCATCTCCTGATAAGGGTCATCCCTGGGGTCAACGATTTCAACTTCAAGATAACGGTTACCGACATGGGCATACTCCGACAACAGGGCAGTGAGCTCGTCTTTTATCGGCATCAGCATCGGGTGGCTTTTTTTGCTCAGATAAGCTCTTATCAGTAAGGGCGCATCAATTTGGCCAAGGTATTTTTTTGTCGCCGTGCCCAGGGAATAGTGTTTATCTGCCGTCAGGTCCAGGCGCATCGGCTGCCACTTTGCCAGAAGAAAATTGGCACACAACACATTCCCGATCAATAACAGCGTCAGTATTCTCACACCGTTGTGGTACAGGGTATTGCCTGGCCTTGACCAGCGACCTCGCTCAACAACAAAAACATTAAGCACAAGAAAGACGAAAATTATGCTCAAAAAATAAAGAATATCCTGCAGGCTTAACACGCCATTCAGCAAAGTCTCAAAATGCAACATTGCTGAAAACTGTCTAACCAGAGCGATCAGACCGGCGTCGAGCAACTGCAGGATTTGTGAAGACGCGGCAAAATAAAACACCATCGAAAAAACAAAGGACAGCAAAAAACTGACAATTGCATTGGCACTACAGGCACTGAAAAAAACACCCGCAGACAGGAAGCAGCAGGCGAGCAGGAAAACTGCAAGATAACCACAGGCAACCACTGCCCAGTCAAGTGCTGCAAAGGCTGAAACTGCCAGTGGCACTGGCAATGTCAGCAGAAGCACACCGCTTACAAAAAGAGTGCATGCCAGAAACTTGCCAAGCACCAGAATACGGGTCGGATGACCGTAAGCGAGCAGTGCATGCAAACTGCCTTGCCGTTTTTCGTCGGACCAGAGTCGCATGGTCAATGCCGATGAAAGCAGCATCAATAACAGTGGCATCGCTGAAAACAGCGGGCGCACATCAACAATGTTGCGGGCAAAAAAGGCTTCCAGCCAGAAAAACGAAAATAATGACGCACCGATAAAAGCCAGTGCTATCAAAGCTGCAACTGGAGAGAGGCACAACAATACCAGCTCTTTTCTGATCAGGTGAAACAGAACTGCGCCATTATTTGCTCCTGTTGAATACCCGGATTGATCAGTCATCAACATTCCTCCGGCTTGCCGGATGCATTGACATCAAAAGGTTTTCCATCAGCCTGTTTCGTGTGCTGCTCAACAAGCGCCGTCTGCACAAAGGATTGCAAGGTGGTTTTTTGCGAGTCCAATGTATACAAACGCTCTCCGGTAGCCAAAATACTGCTGGCCATAAAAGCAGCAAATTGCTCTATGGTCATCGCTGATGTCTCCGAAAGGGAAAGCCGGTACTGGTAAACGCCATCAGCAACTAACGCGTGCTGCTGCACCTCAAAATCACCATGACAACATTCCACCAGCCGTGCCGGCGACAATGAGCAGGAAAGGTTGATCAGCTTTCCTGCAACCAATGTATCGAGATACTGGTCGACAACCAGTTTTCCGGCGCGCATCACCAGCACCCTGTCGCAGGATTGCTCAACCTCTGATAGCACATGGGTAGAAAGCAATACCGCCGATGTAGACGACAAGGACTGCAACAACTGTCTCAGCTCACCACTTTGCACAGGGTCAAGCCCGTTAGATGGCTCGTCCAGCATAATAAAATCAGGCTGGTGCACAATCGCCTGAGCGAGTGCAACACGCTGCTGATAACCGCGGGACAGTCTACCGATTTTTTTCAGGGCAACAGCCGTCAACCCGGTTTTTTGCAATACACCCCTGATACGCGCAGCTTTGCCCGCACCCCGAACACCCTGCATGCCGGCCGCATAATCAAGAAATTCAACCACTGACAACTCTGGATAAAAAGGCGGGCTTTCCGGCAGATAACCCATACGCGCCGCCAATTCCCGACGATTACTGAGAAGTGGTTTTCCGTCAAAAATCACTGAACCTGTCGATGGCTCAAGTTCACCACTCAACATACGCATGAGGGTGGTTTTTCCGGCGCCGTTATGCCCGAGCAGGCCGGTCACTTCACCTTTTTTAAGGCAAAAGCTGACATTATCGACGGCCTTGAAGCCACGATAAAACAAACCGAGCTGACGAGTTTCTATCACTTGTTTTCCTGAACCTGTAGCAAAGCTGTAAACCGGCCTTTTCTTCGTTGTCGCCACAACGGGGGCTGAAACGCACACTGATTACCGGTAGATGATTTTCGGTGCGCCATTATGCGGCAGTGTCATGCCGGAATCAAAACCCAGGCAGGCTATTTAACCGACAGACTTGCTGTATCAGCCCTGCAGGTAATAACGATATGCTGAATTTCGATACCTCCAGTCGGTCGACAGTTTTTGCCGACAGGCAGTAAAACCCGGTGATCAAACCGGAAATGGCCGATAATGTAATCGAGGCTGCAGGATCATAAAGCTTGCAGGTTTATCAAACCCGGGGTCGTGTGTCTGGGCATGATCCCACTCAAGAGGAGATCAACCATGACAATTAACATCTCCCAAATCAGCCTTGGCGGTATAGCCATCTCCATGCTGGTGCTGGCGGTCACCACATCCGAAGCTGTCTACATCGCGGCGCTCTATGTCATTCTTTTTTTACTTTCACTGTTTATCGATGAGGAGTTGATGGGCTTTTTTCAAAAGCTGATCGAAAAGCGCCTGCGGCGAAACCCTTGAAACCGGCCCTAAAACCGGAAAACACCCTGTACGGGTGAGCGATAAAACAAGTTGGGGGCAGGTACAATCAGTTGTGCAGGACTGATGCTGACTGATACGCCTGCCTGCAAGCTGTTTTTTATGGTAAAAACAGAAGCTGAACCCCATGATTATCAGGAAGTCGACGATGGATGCAGAAACCCTCATGCAAAATGCGATCGAGACGGCTCGAAAGGGTATTGCCAAAGGGCAAACCCCTTTCGGCTGTGCCATCTATATCGATGGCGAAATCATTGCCGAACACAACTGTGTTCACGCCAGTACAGACATAACCGCACACGCTGAAATCACTGCCCTTCGAAGTGCCTGCAAAAAAACGGGGAAAATTGATCTCAGTGGAGCAATGGTTGCAAGCACCTGTGAGCCTTGCCCGATGTGCGCTGCCGCCCTGCACTGGGCAAAAGTCAGCACAATTTTTTACGGTGCAAGCATCGGTGACGCAAACAAGGCAGGCTTTAATGAACTCGGATTGGCAGCCTCCGAAGTATTCACCAAAAGCAACAACCGGGTTTCGCTGATCGGTGGTGTACTTGAGGAGGAATGCAAGGCCTTGTTTGAGCACTGGCTCAAACAACCTTTGCACAAGGAATACTGAGGGCTTCTGTCCGTCGGAGGCTTTGACAGCTGTTGCAAAAGAACCACTTACACCTGCCATCAGTCCTGATCGAGATTATCGATGGTGTGAAATTCGCCTACTTGCGTGAATGATCCACCAGACCTTGCAATACTTCCCGACGCGTAATGATGCCGACCAGCTTGCCGTTTTCAACCACAGGGTAACGCTTCGGGTTACTGCCCGTACTCATTTTTCCTGCCAAATCGAGAATACTGTCATTGGGTGAAACGCACACTGCTCCATGATGCATCACCTCATCAACAGCAATAATACCTTCCCTATGATAGCTGCTACTCAACAGTTGGCGAATGCAATCCTGCTCCGATACAAAACCGATGACTTTTTTCCCCTCATCCACCACCGGCACGCCACGCAACTCATATTTCAACAGGGTTTTGACAACCTCATCAACAGCTGTACCACAACTGATGGAAACCGTGCGTGTCTGCATGTAATCCCTGACCAATAATGATTTCATTTTGTGTCTCCTCACAAAATTTTAGTGTTTCGCAGTATAAGTTAAGTACCACCGGGTTGTATAATGCACATATGGAAGAAACCAGCCTGAGCACACAGATTCACTTGTTGCGTTGTCAGCACCGCGAGCTCGACGACGAGATCGATGCATTGATGCACCGTCCCTATGTTGACCAGCTGCTGTTGCAAAGGCTGAAAAAGAAAAAACTCTGGCTCAAGGACATGATTGTCAGGCTTGAAAGCGAGCTGATACCCGACCTGGACGCCTGAAAATGTAAACAGGTGTGAATGCGACGGCTTCCGTAGCCAACCTTTTCTTGTCAGCCCTTGTCCCGCAACAGGCGTTGCTGCTCCCGGCTCCAGTCCCTTTCCTTTTCTGTTTCGCGTTTATCGTGTTTGGCCTTGCCCTTACCCAGCACAATCTCGCACTTCACCAGATGACCTTTCCAGTACATCGCGGTACACAGGCAGGTATAACCTTTCTGTTGGGTGGCTTGACAGAGTCGGGCAATCTCCTTGCTGTTCAGCAAAAGTTTGCGGGTGCGCTGCGGGTCGACCACAAAATGGGTTGAAACCGTCGACATTGGTGTAATCAGGCAGCCCAGCAACCAGGCTTCACCCTCTTTCAGCAGAACATAGGAATCCGTGAGCTGCGCCTTGCCGGCCCTCAGGCTTTTGACTTCCCAGCCCTGCAGCGAGATACCCGCCTCGAACTTGTCTTCAATGAAGTAGTCGTGGCGCGCCTTTTTATTCTGGACGATGGTATTACTGCCGGATTTGCTTTTTTTCTTATTCATGTCGGTAATTATACCTGAAGCTTGCGCCAAGCTAACGCGATTCTTCAACATTAAACACAACAAACCGGTGCTAAAAGGTGACCTTTCGGGATTTGCTGCTAGAATCTAGCCCTGAAAATCATCAAGGCTATTGATGTCTCAATCGGGCATTCACAGTCAAGCGCTGCATCTTCTGCCTTCAGGGCAAAACAGCAAAAAGTACAGGAGTCACCATGAACCCGTCAGCCGGACACAAAACCCCCATTTTCCTTTCAATCAAGGCTGTTCTGTTGGCATTACTGGCCTGTTTTTGCATGATTCAACCGGTTAGTGCCGATACCGGAGAGCGCTTCAGCGACTGCCTGAAACAGTCGGAAAAGACTATCGATCAGTGTGTTGACCAAATGGTCGCTCCGGCCACGGCCAGAATTGCCGGCTTTATTTTTTACACGATCAACTTTGGCGACATGGGCGACAACAATGTTTGCGAACTCGACGAAGACTGCTTCAGTTTACGCTGGATCGTTGTCTGGCTGGGTGTTGGTGCCCTGTTTTTTACGGTTTACCTCGGCTTTATCAATGTGCGTGGTTTCAAACACGCGCTTGAGCTGGTCAGTGGCCGTTACTCCGACCCCAATAACCCCGGTGAGGTTTCGCACTTCCAGGCCCTGACCACAGCACTTTCAGGCACCGTTGGGCTCGGCAATATCGCCGGTGTCGCCATCGCCATTTCCGTTGGTGGCCCCGGAGCAACTTTCTGGATGATTCTTGCCGGTATTCTGGGCATGTCTTCCAAGTTTGCCGAATGCACGCTCGGCGTGAAATACCGCATGTATCACACCGACGGCTCTGTCTCCGGTGGTCCAAAATATTACCTGACTGCCGGCTTGTCCGACCTCGGTTTGCCTCAGCTCGGTCGCATTCTGGCCACATTCTTCGCCATTTGTTGTATCGGCGGTGCCATTGGCGGCGGCAATATGTTTCAGGCCAATCAGGCTTTTTCCATGGCGGTGAAGGTTACCGGCGGTGAAAACAGTTTTCTGGCTGACAAGGGCTGGCTGTTCGGGCTGGTAATTGCCCTTGTGGTTGGCATTGTCATTATAGGCGGCATAAAAAGTATCGCAAAAGTCACCGCCAGGCTGGTACCGGTTATGGCGCTTATTTATGTCAGCACCGCACTGTTTATCATTATTTCGAATATCAGCCATGTTCCGGCTGCCTTTTCAGCCATTCTTCATGGCGCTTTCAGCCCTGAAGGTGTTGTTGGTGGTGCTGTCGGGGCGTTGATACAGGGCTTTCAACGCGCTGCTTTCTCCAACGAAGCCGGTATCGGCTCTGCGTCGATTGCCCACTCTGCCGTCAAAACCAGTGAGCCTGTAACAGAGGGGTTTGTCGCCCTGCTCGAACCCTTTATTGATACCGTGGTTATCTGCACCATGACCGCACTGGTCATTATCATCACTGGCGTTTACACCCATGGTGAAGGCCTGGATGGCATCGAACTGACCTCTGCCGCCTTCAGCAGTGTAGTCCCCTGGTTTGATTCCGTGCTCGCGCTTGCCGCGCTTTTATTCGCTGTATCAACCATGCTGTCGTGGTCTTATTATGGCTCACAAAGCTGGGCCTATATTTTCGGTTTTTCAAAACCGGCCGAGATCAGTTTCAAGCTATTTTTCTGCTGCTTTATCGTGATTGGCTCCATGGTAAAGCTGGGCAATGTCGTCGACTTCTCCGATTCCATGATTTTCTCAATGAGTATCGCTAACCTCATAGGCCTGTATTTGTTGGCACCCGTATTGAAAAGAGAGCTCAACAGTTACTGGACCCGCTTGAAATCCGGTGAATTTGAACCCAGATAAAAACCATGACCCGTATTGAACGCAGTGCCTTGTTGCCCTATTCTGCCCAGCGATTATTTGAACTGGTGGATGACATCGAAACCTATCCGCAATATATGGAGGGTTGCATCGCTGCAACCATTATCGGACGGGGTGATGACTGGGTTGAGGCCCGGCTTGAATTGAAAAAAGCAGGGATCAGCCAGAGTTTCGCCACCCGAAACCGCTTGCAGCACCCTGAAAAAATTGTCATGGAACTGGTTGATGGCCCTTTCAGCAGTTTTCAGGGCGAGTGGGCATTCAAACACCTTGCTGAAAACGCCTGCAAGGTTTCACTCGATCTGAAGTTTGAACTGGACAGCAAGGTAGCACACGCCGCTGCCGGAAAGCTGTTCGAATCGGTCGCCTGCAATCTGGTGAATGCGCTTTGCCAGAGAGCCAACACACTTTATGGGAAATAGAAACATCATGTCCGAGATACCTGAAACCGATGAAACCCTCTCTGTAGAAGTCGCTTATGCCCTGCCTAACCAACAAGTGCTGATACCCCTGAAAGTTGCACAGGGCACTACTGCCTTTGATGCCATACAATTATCAAAAATACAGAAACAATTCCCTGACATTGACCCGGAAACAGCCAAAGTCGGCATTTTCGGCAAAGCACTGACCGGAAAGGAAAGCGCAAAAACCTATGTTGTACAGGAGGGAGACAGGGTTGAAATCTACCGGCCGCTGATTGCCGACCCGAAAGCAGCCCGACGCAAAAGGGCCGAAAAAGCCAAGGAAAATTGAAATATAAGGCTATCTGTCTGAAGCATTCGCCTAAACCTGTGTAAATAACACATTGTTTTTGCCGTTATGCTTGACCTCATACATCTGCCGGTCAGCCACACGGATAACCTCGTCGATAGTGGCCTCTTTACGGCTACAACTGACAACACCCATTGAGAAGGTTACCGGCCACTGGCCAGCTTGCATCGCCGCCAGCAACGCAGCCCTCAGCTTGTTAACAACAGTGTCAACTTCATCAACCGATGTTTCCGGTAGCAGGATGGCAAATTCATCGCCACCAAGCCGGGCCACCACATCGATTTTACGCAAATTGTTGCCCGCTGCATTCACCACGGCACATAAAACGCCATCTCCGGCACTGTGCCCCTGATGGTCATTCACCCATTTGAAGTTATCAAGATCGATATACAGTAGCGAGAAAGCCTTTCCATTCCTGCTCAAACGGTCAATCTCCAGCTGCAGTAATTCACGAAAATAACGGCTGTTAACCGCCCCTGTCAGCCCATCTATTCGTGAAAGCAGCATTTGCTCCCGATGAGATTGCTTCAAGGCCGATAGCAAGAGCGTGACAATAATGAAAAAGCAGAACCTTATCGCAGCATTCCAGTAAATAATCACTCCACTGGAATAGGCGTAACCCGTTTTCCTGTCCACCAGATACCAGACAAAAGCCGACAAAAGGGAAAAGGCAATACCCCACGCACGACTTTTAGCCCATGTCACAATCGAAACCGGCAGCAAGTAAAAAAGGGAAAAAGACAGCTCGTAACCGGTCAGGTTATCTGCCATACCCACAATGCAAAGCAGAAAAAAACAGAGCCAGAGAGCGTGTTTTTCTGTTTTTTCGAGGTAATCAAGCATTCTGGACGGCATCAATCAGCATCCCCCTGCAGCAGGGGCTCACTCTATCACGGAGGGCTGCACCGGAATAGCTGAACAGGCTGACTGACAAGCGATAGCGGGCAGCGATTAATAGTCTGCGCCTGTAATTTGAACAAAACAGGCAGGTATCAACTGAAAAAACTGCATTTCAGGAAGTCGATCATTTTTTTGGGGGAGGCTTCAAAGAAAGGAAAACCTACCACTTCCACCAGGGTTTCTTTTCAGGCTCAGCCGGTATGGCATCAACATCATGAGGATCACCCACCGGCAAACCTTCCGGGATATCACCCAGATCATCAACCATTGCTTCGCCAGGCGTTGAAGAAGTTGGTATGTAATCGCCACTGAAACCAACGAGCGCATCATTCTCAAAAATCAGGCTGATGCGTTTTTCGGTAAACGCATCATCACTGGTACGAATGCTGTAGTAATAGTCCCAGCGATCCGGGTTAAAGGTGTCCACAATCAGGGGTGTGCCCATCACAAAACGCACCTGACGGCGAGTCATACCGGGCTTCAAAGTATCAATCATCTCCTGATCAACAATATTGCCTTGCTGAACTTCCAGTTTGTATACCCCGGGGAACACACTGCAAGCCGTGCAAAAAGATAACAAAATACTCAGGCAAAGCCCTGGTAACCAGGATTTTTTCATCGGGGGTTCCACTGGTACAAGTGAGCGTGGATAATACCCGATAATACAAAGCGCTGAGAAGGGGAAAAGCCAAAATGGCCGGAGAAAATCAGGAGTTACGCAGTGCAGGGCTTAAAGTGACGCACCCACGCGTCAAAATCCTGCAGTTATTCGAGAACTCCAACGAGCGGCACCTTAGCGCTGAGGACACCTACAAGCTGTTGCTGGAAGCCGGTGAAGAAATTGGCCTCGCGACGGTTTATCGGGTACTCACCCAGTTTGAAGCTGCCGGGCTGATTATTCGCCACAACTTTGACGGTGCATCTGCCGTGTTTGAACTGGTGCGCGGTGATCACCATGACCACATGGTATGTGCCGAAAGCGGTCAGGTGATCGAGTTTCACAGCGCCGAAATCGAGCGCCTGCAAAAAGAAATCGCCGAACAGCACGGCTTTGAGCTCGTCGATCACAATCTGGTCTTGTATGTAAAACCGAAAAAGTAGGCCCGATTCCGGCTTATTTTACCCGGACTGTTTTACTGCGGCTGCAAAGCCCTTGCCGGCTTTTTCTTTAGCTCCTCTCAAACAAAAGCCTCGAATTTAGCGCTGAATCTGCCAATCCATACTGCTGTAGATGCCAACCGGGCTGTTGCCTGTGATTGCCCCACCCTGAATAGTGAACAGCTTCCAGATGCCGCTGGAGTTTCTCAACAGCAGGTCACTATCGCCATCACCATCAAAATCACCTTCGGCCTGGAAAGACCAGTCGAGGCTTTGATAAGGATAGATGCCTGTGACTGTTGAAACTGCCCCGCTTTGCACGGTGAACAGATTCCAAATACCTGTACTGCTGTTGCGGGTGATGAGGTCATCGTCGCCGTCACCATCGAAATCACTGGCCACCTGAACGACATAATCAGACGCGGCATAGAGGTTCATGGCGCTGTTGCCACTGACACTGCCCGCCTCAACCGTGAACAAACGGTATTTGCCGTCCGTGCTGTTGCGCAGCAGAATGTCGTCATCCGAGTCACCGTCAAAATCACCGACTGTAACAAGGTTGTAGTTGGAAGCGGCCCAAAGGCTGAATCCACTGTTGCCGGTAACAGCACCGTTCTCCAGCGTAAACAAACGATATTTGCCGTCGACACTGTTACGCAAAATGATGTCCTCATCGCCATCGGCATCCACATCCAGCGCTGCGGCAAAGCTGTAGTTGGCCGGCGTATAAAGCGCCAGTGAACTGTTGCCGGTGACAGCCCCGTTCTGGGTGGTAAACAGGCGCCAGGCACCGGTGCTGGTATTGCGCAACAACACATCCTTGTCGAGATCACCGTCGGCATCGAGGTTGGTCACAAAGGCCCAGCCGCTGTTGGCATAGGCGGCATAACTGCTGTTGCCAGATACTGACCCACTGGCAAAGCTGAACAAGCGCCAGTTGCTGGAGGAAGTGCTACGCAGCAGCACATCATCATCGAGATCACCATCGAAGTCGCTTTCGCCGGTTGAGGGTGCGGCATTACAGACCGAGCCTGCATCGAACGGATCTGAGCCGCAAGCGATTTCCTCATCATCTGTATAAGCATCGTTATCGTCATCCGGATCCCAGGTATCTGCCCACATATCACCATCAAAATCCGATTGAACACCCAGCGCCTGAAAGTCCATGCCACCATCCCAACCGTTGGCTTCCCAACAACGCAACTCGGGCGTTTGCAGGCAAAAATTGTTCCTGCTGCTGGCGGGCTCAGAACGGTATTGCAGCTTGATATCACTGCCCGTGTTGTAGGGGGAGGTATCAGCATCACCAAAACCGATTAACCAGGAACCAACCACCGTGGTACAACTGACAGTGGAACTGTCTGTTATCGAACAGCTCCAGCTTACAAGGAACTCATCGGGCTGCCCGGTATTCACCGTCCATGTTGCATGATCACTACTCGCCGACCAAGCTTGCCCAGCAAATAAAAACATCGTCACAATCAATATAAAACTTCTATTTGCCATCATTTTTTTTGTTGTCATTTCTCTTCCCCCATACTTTTTTGCCTGTTCAGGCTTTATTTGCTTTTCCCCAGACTGAACACCCGGCAGAGCAGCCATTTTCATTCAAACGACTCTGATGAAAATACTTAAAAACTATTTATTAATCGATATTACCGAATGAACCCGGTGGCTTCAACCAAACCGGGGGCACACGCACCGCCACCACTTCTGCTTCGGCGCAAAGCTGACCAGCGGATTTAACGGTGCAATCGAGAGTTATTTTTTTCGGTTTTACTTCACGAATAACCGCTTCCACATTCAGTGATACAGCCAATAAAGCCGGCTTTAAATAACGGATACTTAGCCCGCCCGTTGCAAACCAGATTACTTCGCCATTTTCATCCGGCTCACCCAAACTTCTACCCGCATCGTGATAGGCTCGGGCTATCGCTGTGCAGATTGCATGACAGTCAATTACTGTAGCAATGATACCGCCGTTCACAAAATGCTGCGGGCCGGCATTGTGATGGTTCGCAGGCTGAAAACTGCAAGTTGAGCGCAAGCCTTCTTCGCCATTCAACCAATAACTTTGCAGGTGCAAGCCCTGTGGATTGTGCGGCCCGCAACCAAAGCAATGGTTATCCGGAATTTGCTGCTGAAAGCTAGGCATAAAATTCGTCGACAACGGCCAACAGCTTATCAATATCGATAGCTTTACCCATCGCATCGGCAAGGCGATTTATTTCACGCTCTTTCAATGCGTGGTAATCGAAGGCCTGAACCTGCTCAAGCCCCGCCCACTGCAACAGCGATTGCAGGGAAGCCTCATCATCAAACAAGCCGTGCAGATAGGTACCCATAATCTGCCCATCTTCGGAACGCACACCATCTACCCGCCCTTCGAGTTTCACTGCCGGGTTATCCAGCGCAGGGCCTTTACTGATACCCGCGTGAATTTCGTAGCCGCTGATTGCCGCGCCACTGTGGCAAAGCGTGCCTTTAACCTGCTGCAACTGCTTTTCTTTTTCCAGCGTGGTTTCAAAATCAAGCAAACCCAGCGCATCACTCGCGCCTGCCGCGCTTTCAATGCCTTCCGGGTCGTGAATACTGCGTCCCAGCATTTGATAACCCCCACAAACACCGAGTAGCTTGCCACCGTAACGCAGGTGTTTATTGATGGCCTTATCCCAGCCATTTTCGCGCAGAAAGTCGAGATCAATGCGCACATTTTTTGTGCCGGGAATAATAATCAGATCGGCAGGCGGCAAGGCTTTTCCCGGTCCGATAAATTCAAAATCAATTTGCGGATGCAGACGCAGCGCATCGAAGTCGGTGTGATTGCTGATACGCGATAGCACCGGCACAACCACTTTTAATGTGTGCTGCCCGGAAGCGGCAACATCTTCAGTGCTGATAGCATCCTCCGCTTCGAGGTGAAAGCCTTTCAGATAGGGCAGTACGCCAAGCACGGGTTTGCCGGTGTGTGCTTCCAGCCAATCCAGCCCGGATTCAAGCAGGGCGATATCGCCACGAAAACGGTTGATCACAAAACCGACCACGCGTGCCTGCTCGCTTTCGGATAAGAGATCCAGCGTACCGACAAGGTGGGCAAACACACCGCCACGGTCAATATCGGCCACCAGAATCACCGGGCAATCCACCTCCTCGGCAAAACCCATGTTGGCAATATCCCGATCGCGCAGGTTGATTTCAGCCGGGCTGCCCGCGCCTTCTACAACAACGAGTTCATACTGGCTGCCGAGGCGTTGAAACGAATCGAGCACATATTGCATCGCCTCGGTTTTGTAGTGATGATAAACCGCTGCATCCATATCGGTGATGGCCTTGCCCTGCACAATTACCTGTG
>JAGRJA010000459.1 GCA_020443005.1 Pseudomonadales bacterium | reverse complement strand
TCGCCCGCCTTCGTAAAGAGCGAGCAGTTTCCCGCCGTGCAGGGCAATACTGGTATTGGCCGGGTTGGCGGGAATGCGCAGAAAGTTGGCCTTGAGGCCACCTTTTCGCTGTGTGCCGAAACCGCGAAATTCGATACGGTTGGACAGGCTTTCGGCAATAAATTTGGGTGTGCGCACAAAACGGTTGCGGAAATGTAATTTCCCCTTCTCAAAGTGAAAGGCACATACCATACCATCGCCGTCAAACCAATGACCCATTTTCCCCGAGCCGAGCGTCAGCTTGCCAGGACCGTTGCGATAAAAGGTGCCATTGATGTCTTCAGGAATGTCGCCTTCGATATCGTGTGGGGAGTAATCAAATTCACCGGGCATGTTTTCGAGGCCGCGATGAAAACCGGGAATATCCTTGTTGATGCTGGTCATATGTTTTCCAATGTCATAATGGTTTGCGTGTTTTATCTGTTTTAACGATTAAAGGTATTAAAAGGTAGCACCTGTTTGCAGTCTGAAAGATAGTTTTTTACAGCCAATTTTTCTTGTGCCAGAAAATCCCTGATGGCGTCGGCCAGTTCGTTGTGCCGGATAAGGTGATTCGACCATATCGGTACAGGTTCGAAACCGCGTTGTATTTTGTGCTCACCCTGAGCACCTGCGTCAAAACGGGCGAGCTTTTCGCGTATGCAAAACTCTATGCCCTGGTAATAACAGGTTTCAAAGTGTAGGAAATCATATTCCTCCAGACAACCCCAGTAACGACCATAGAGTGTAGCACTGTCGACAAAATTCAGGGCCGCTGCAACCACTTCGCTGTCCTTGATCGCGATTGCCATCATCAGATTATCCTGCATGCTTTGTCCAATAAGGCGGAAAAAATCAAGATTCAGGTAACCATGGTGTCCGGAGCGTTTCAGATAGGTTAACTGGTAGAATGTGTAAAATTTTTGCCAGAGGGCATCGTCAATTTCTGTTCCGCGTAACTGCTTGAAAACAAAACCTTGGCTTTTTACCCGGGCTCGCTCTTTTTTGATGTTTTTACGCTTTCTTGAAGTGAAACTATCAGTAAAGTCATCGAAATGCTGATAATCGCGATTGAACCAGTGAAACTGGTAGCCCATGCGTTGCAGGCAGCCGTACTCCACAAGCCGGTCTGACACAGCTTTTTCAGGAAAGAGTATATGCCAGCCAGAATAGCCATCCTTGCACCTTTCAAAAAGGTTTTCGATCACAGTGCGGTAAACGCTGTCGGTTTGCTCCTGTGTCAGCTGATCGGTCAGCAAGATTCTTGGCCCGGTCGAAGGGGTGAAGGGTACGGCGGTGAGCAGTTTCGGGTAGTATTCCAGCCCGCAGGAACGCCAGGCATTGGCCCACGACCAGTCAAACACATACTCTCCGTAGGAATGGTATTTAATATACAGGGGCATGGCCGCCAGCATTTGCCCATCCTCTTCCCTGACAATGAGATGATGGGGCTCCCAGCCACTTGCCGTGTTGGTGCAAGCGCTTTTTTCCAATGCAGTAAAATAGCAATGCTTCAAAAACGGATTGTTTGTGGTGTTGAGCTTGTCCCACGCGTTTTCATCACATTGGTGGATGCCTTTCAGCCATTCAATTTGCATGCTCTGCCTTTATTGGGTGTGCTGTTTCGCTTTGAGCGGAAGTCAGTAAGCCTAGTATAAATTGTGCTGAAAAACCCTAGCGGATTTTTCATTGCGGTAAAACCCTGAAAAGAGCGATAGAATTCCCCTCCACTTAACAACTTGAAACCGGTTTCCGATGAAACGAAAACCAAGGCCGGAATGGCTTGCTTTTGGTGACAGGGCTGTTCGCCTTGTACTTGCCGACAAGCCGTCCATGTCTGTTTCCAGACAATTGGCAGCACTGGCGCAGATAGTGAACCAGCACCCGGATGTGCTGGATGTGGCTATCGGTTTTCTTGAAGTGGTGGCCTACCTTGCAGAAGGTTGTGATCCCGCTGAATTTATAGCGCGGAATCCTTCGCAGGGCTTTTTCTGCGATATCGAAAGGTATGACCAGAATGCGACCGGAGCTCACCATCGTATACCGGTGTTGTATAACGGTGAAGATCTGGCTTTTGTTGCAGCTGCTTCCCGGTTGAGCCAGGCTGAAGTGATTGAGCGACACAGTTCAGCACGCTATACCGTGGCGATGCTGGGCTTTCAGCCACATTTCCCTTATCTTTTGGGGCTTGATAGCGGCCTGTCGTTACCGCGAAGAGCCGAGCCGAGAAAATCCGTGAAGGCAGGGGCCGTTGCTATCGCACAAGATCAGGCGGGTATCTACCCTTGTGACACCCCCGGCGGTTGGCATATTCTGGGCTATTGCGACCCGGCGTGTTGTCTGTTGTTAAAACCGGGAGATACGATAGAGTTTCTTGTATCGTCAACACTGCTATAGGCCATGTTGTATAGCCATGATAAAACTGAACTGTGATCTGGGTGAGCAGCCTGGGCAGCAAGCGCGCGACTTGCAGTTATTGCAACGGGTTGATGCGGTCAGTATTGCCTGTGGCGGGCATGCCGGCAATGAAAGCAGCGCACGCTATTGGGCACAGCAGGCTGTGTTTCACGGGAAGGCTTATCACCTGCACCTCTCTTATCCCGATGTAGAAAACTTTGGTCGTCGTTCTCTGGCAATGTCCTGGCCACAACTGGCTATCAGCCTCAGCTCGCAACGGGCATGGTTGCCGGAGTGCAAAACCCTGAAACTGCACGGTGCCTTGTACAACGATGCTGCCGGCGATAATGATTTGTCAGCGAAGCTGGTAGCGTGGTGTCTTGAAAATAATGTGGATACGGTTCTGGCGCCGCCGGGCTCGGCACTGGAGCGACAGTCATCGGGTAAATTAACGGTGATTCGGGAAGGTTTTGCCGATCGGGCCTATTTTCTTGACAAGGGTGTACTGGCTTTGAAGCCGCGCACTTTGTCGGGTGCCGTACATAACGATGCCGCAAAGGTCACTCACCAGATTCAATCTGTACTTTGTGGCAGGGGTATGCCTGTGGAATCCGGCTATCATCCTTTTAGCTGTGAAACCTGGTGTATACACAGTGATAGCGAAGCTGTGCTAACCCTCATCGAAGCCATTCTCGATTATTGGCCGAAAGGTGTTGCGGAAAAAACCGATGCCTGAAATATTTTTGAAAGCCCATTCCCTGCAACGGGTTGTCGAGGCAGCCAGCTGGGGCAGGCAGTTAACGGGGCAAGCGCCCGGCGGGCCGGCAGATCTGGTTTCAGCCCGTGAAGCCAATCTATTGGTATCGAACCCTGCAACACATCCCTTGCTGGAAGTGACGCTTTCTGCCGGGGAGTTGTTTGCTACAGTGGATATCTGGTTGTCAATTAATGGTGCAACGCTGCCGGCGAAGCGTGTCGACGAAAGCGGGAAGCAGGCATTTTTCCCCAACCACAAGACCGTATTACTAAAAGCGGGTTCAAAGCTGGTCTGGGAAGCTCCGAAGCAGGCCTGTCGTGCCTATATAGCGATTTATCAGGGTTGGCTGGGTGACAGTGAAACGGTGAGTGAGAAACAAGGTTATGCCGTCTATCGGGTAGAGGCGACAAGGCAGACACCACCTGTAAAAACCCGCCTGCCATTGCCGGTATTACTGCCAAATTGTGAACGACCCAGAGGGTGTATCCGGGTTTTGCCCGGCCCGGAAGCCAGTGAGAAAATTCTGCATTACCTGTTTCAACAACGCTGGCAGGTCAGCCCGGTATCCGGCTTGCAGGGTTTGCGTTTGCTGGGGGACAAACCCCCGGAAGATTTTGCTTGTGACATTGTTTCTGCGCCAGTACAGGATGGTACGATTCAGTTAACACCCGATGGGCCGATTGCCTTGTTGCGAGAGCGTCAAACAGTAGGGGGTTACGCACGCATTGCCCAGATTATTGCTGATGATGTGAATGTACTGGCGCAGTTTCGTCCGGGTGATACGCTGCGTTTTATTTCCGCCTGCTATAAACGGGTGTATTGATTGCGAATGTATAAAGGCCAGCGCTATGACAATATGGGTTGATGCCGACGCTTGCCCTGTGTCCGTCAAGGAAATTCTTTGCCGTGCTGCTGAAAGAAGTGGCATAACCACCATTTTTGTTGCCAATCAGGGCTTGCCGTTGCCCCGGCTGCCTGTGCTTAAAATGTTGACGGTAGAAAAGGGCTTTGACAAGGCGGATGACGAAATTGTCCGTCGTGTTGAGCCCGGTGATCTGGTTGTCAGCAGTGATATTCCACTGGCTTCGGAAGTGATTGAAAAAGGTGCGTGTGTCCTCTCTTTTCGCGGCGAATCGCTCACGGCAGACAATATTCGTGCAAGGCTGAATATGCGTGATTTTCTCGACACCTTGCGCTCCAGTGGCGTGGACACCGGTGGTCAGGCTTCATTCAGGGCCAGTGATAAAAAGGCTTTCGCCGACAGGCTGGATAAATGGATACAACAAACTCAAAAAACATGAACAGCAGCAAATTTTCAGCCTTTGTTTTTGCCGGGTATCATGAAACTGGTGTATATCCATGAGAACCGCATTTCTGTTGGCAATGCAAAAAACCTGCTGGAACTGGAAGGCGCCCCTGATAATGAAAAATGATTTTGCAGCCGGCGCATCGGGCAATACCGAGGCTTCATACGCTATTCAGCGCAGATAGCTGGGAAGCCAGGTAACCAGTTGAGGCCATATCGCCAATATCATCAGCAAAACAAGCTGTAACGCGATAAAAGGCATTACCCCAAGATAGATGTTTCGTGTGGTCAGTGAATCCGGTGCAACGCCCCTGAAATAAAACAGCGCGAAGCCGAAGGGCGGTGTCAAAAAAGAAGTTTGCAGGTTAATGGCAATCATGATGCCCAGCCATACGGGGTCAATGCCCATTGCCAGTAAAACAGGGCCGACGATGGGTACGACAACAAATGTGATTTCGATAAAATC
>JAGRJA010000458.1 GCA_020443005.1 Pseudomonadales bacterium | reverse complement strand
TCGACCGCCATCTGCCTTCGCGATCAGAACAAACGGCGATTATCTGGGAGGGTGACGACCCGGCTGATACCCGTCATATCAGCTATCAGGAATTACACGACAAAGTTTGTCAACTGGCCAATGCCTTGAAAAGCCGTGGGGTTCAAAAAGGGGATCGCGTCTGTATTTACATGCCGATGATTCCGGAAGCAGCTTACGCGATGCTGGCCTGTGCCCGTATCGGGGCCATTCACTCTGTTGTATTTGGTGGCTTCTCCCCGGAAGCCCTGAGGGGCAGGATTCTCGACTCCGATTGCCAGACAGTCATTACTGCAGACGAGGGGGTTCGTGGTGGCAAAACCATCCCCTTAAAACAAAATACAGACAAGGCACTGGAAGAGTGCCCGAATGTACACACCGTTCTCACTGTTAAACGAACCGGTGGTGACATCGCCTGGCATACCAGCCGTGATGTCTGGTATCACGAACTGGTTGACTCTCAGGCACCGCATTGCTCACCCGAATTAATGGACAGCGAGGACCCCCTCTTCATACTGTACACATCCGGGTCAACGGGCAAGCCAAAAGGCGTTATGCACACAACCGGCGGTTACCTGCTTTATGCAACGATGACTCACAAATATGTCTTTGACTATCACGAGGGTGATATTTACTGGTGTACAGCCGATGTTGGCTGGGTAACGGGACATTCCTACATTGTCTATGGCCCATTGGCCAATGGTGCAACGACACTGATGTTCGAAGGTGTTCCAACCTACCCGGATGCTTCCCGATGCTGGCAGGTTGTCGACAAGCACAAAGTCAATATTTTCTATACGGCACCAACGGCTATCAGGGCACTGATGGCAGTAGGCGATCGCCCTGTTACCGCGACCTCCCGAAAAAGCTTGCGGATACTTGGCAGTGTGGGTGAGCCGATCAATCCCGAAGCCTGGGAATGGTATTTTCGCGTGGTCGGTGACAGCCGCTGCCCAATTGTGGATACCTGGTGGCAAACAGAAACCGGCGGCATCATGATTACGCCACTGCCCGGCGCTACAGATATGAAGCCCGGGTCAGCTTCGCAGCCTTTCTTTGGTGTGCAGGTGGGTATCATCAATGAAAAAGGCGAGTTGCTTCAGGGCGAAGCGGAAGGCAGCCTTGTGATCACCTCATCCTGGCCCGGACAAATTCGCAGCGTTTATGGTGATCATCAGAGAATGATAGATACCTACTTCTCTCAGCGCCCCGGGTTTTACTTTGCCGGAGATGGTGTGCGTCGTGATGCCGATGGTTATTACTGGATTACCGGGCGTGTGGATGATGTACTGAATGTTTCCGGGCATCGTCTTGGTACTGCCGAAATCGAATCGGCGCTTGTTTTACATGAATCGATTGCCGAAGCTGCTGTTGTCGGGTTTCCGCACGACATTAAAGGCCAGGGCATTTATGCTTTTGTCACCCCCATGCACGACATCGAACCCAGTGATTCCCTGAAAAAAGAGCTGGTTGAACTGTGCAAAACAGAAATCGGTGCCATTGCAAAACCTGATGTCATACAGTGGGCGCCGGCCTTACCCAAAACCCGTTCAGGAAAAATCATGCGGCGTATTTTACGCAAAATCGCCACGAACGAACTGGAAAATCTCGGTGACACCTCAACGCTGGCCGACCCCACTGTCGTGGAAAACCTGATTGCTCATCGTGGCGAATAAAGCATCAGGGAGGTTCAAAATAAAAAGGCTTCCGGGAGGAAGCCTTTTTTCAAACCCTGTTGAATGAACAGATAACATTCACAGGCATTATTTATAGCCATTCATGTGCGCATAATCAGCGTGTACCAAATACCACCATGGTTTTGCCCTTGACGGAAACCAACCCCTGATCCTCAAGGGTTTTCAGAACCCGACCAACCATCTCTCTTGAGCACCCCACGATACGCCCGATTTCCTGACGGGTTATTTTGATTTGCATGCCATCGGGGTGTGTCATTGCATCCGGCTGTTTACATAAATCCAGCAAGGTACGGGCAACCCGACCTGTCACATCCAGAAATGCGAGATCACCCACTTTACGGGTGGTTGCACGAAGGCGATTTGCCATCTGACGGCCAATTGCATAGAGCACTTCCGGATGCTCTTCACTGATCTCTACAAATTTTGAATAACTGATCTCGGCGACTTCGCAATCGGTTTTGGCTCGCACCCAGGCGCTACGGGAATCCATCTGGTCAAACAAACCCATTTCACCAAAAAAATCACCTTTATTGAGGTAGGCAACGATCATCTCCTTGCCCTCCTCGTCCTCAATCAGTACGGTCACCGAACCCTTGATGATATAGAAGAGGGAGTCACTGGAGTCACCCGCATAAATGATGGTGCTTTTAGGTGGATAACGACGACGATGGCAATGCTGAAGAAACTCATCGACATCCAACAATTTCGGCGTTAAAGAAACACTGACCAATTTAAAACCCCTTTAATATTTGATCCCTGTCACCTGGAATACTATTGATATTTTCAATATTACTCTATCAGGGCATTCATTCCTAGCAACCCTTGATTTTAATGGCCTTTAAGGAAGCTCGGACAAGATAGCCCCGCTGATCTGTGTTAATCTTGCCGGCTTTGGTAGCAGCAAAAAATTTTTGAAAGTAGAGTGAAATACAGTTGATCTGGGGAGAGCAGATGAAAGCGGTGGTGAAATGGGTTGATAATGCCATGTTTATCGGTGAGTCTGGCAGCGGGCATACTGTTGTCATGGATGGGCCCGAGGATCACGGTGGCCGAAATCTGGGGGTTCGCCCCATGGAAATGCTGCTTCTGGGCATGGGTGGGTGTTCGACCTTTGATGTCATGAGTATCCTGAAGAAGTCCCGACAAAAAGTTCAGGATTGCCGGGTTGAAATATCAGCGGAACGGGCTGATACCATTCCGGCTGTTTTTACCCGCATTCACCTTCACTTTGTTGTCAGCGGAAAATTGCTGAAAGAAAGCCAGGTTAAAAGAGCTGTAGAATTGTCTGCGGAAAAATACTGTTCGGCGTCGATCATGCTTGAAAAAAGCGGCGTCGATATCAGCCACGACTATGAGATCATCAATATTGAATAAGCCATGAGTGGGTTTCCGGCAACATTCCGTTTCTGTGACCCTTTCAGTAACACTCGATAAAGCGCATCTCTAGATACGGTAACTGCTCTTTGTCATCAATCGGGACAACATCGACATTCCCTTCTTCACGGGTAACGGGAACTTTTTACCGCCAGCCTCCTGAGCCTGCTCACTGTGTCTGGCCTCATCTTCCAGCATCTTCTGAACGATCACCCGACTTTTATTATCACTTGCCGGCAAGCTCTGAAGATGCCCCTCAAGGTGCTCGCAAACCTGATCCTCAATCGCTGAGACCAGCCCCAGACTGTGTTTATCACTCACCAGTCCTGCTACAGCGCCCATTCCGAAGGAAAGACCATACCAGAGCGGGTTCAGAATACTGGTGTGACCGTCAAGTTGCTTCACCCGCTCTTCACACCAGGCCAGATGATCAATCTCCTCGTCAGCCGCTCTTTCCATTTGTTCTCTGACGCTCTGTAATCGCGCTGTCAGTGCCTGCCCCTGATAAAGCGCCTGGGCCATCACCTCGCCGGTATGATTGACACGCATCAACCCGGCCGCATGCTTTTTTTCACTGTCACTCAGGGAACCGTCTTCTTCAATCATTCTGGCCGGAGACGGCTGATGTATGGGGCGTGTATTG
>JAGRJA010000457.1 GCA_020443005.1 Pseudomonadales bacterium | reverse complement strand
GCACAAAAAGCCGGTTACGATGGTGTGGAGCTGCATGCGGCACACAGTTATATGTTGATTGGTTCTTTTTTGTCGCCGTTACGCAATCATCGCCAGGATGAATACGCCGGTCGTAAATTTGAAGGTCGCATCAAACTGCTGCTTGAAGTGGTGGCCAATATTCGTAAAAAAACCGGTGATGATTTTCCGATTACTGTGCGTTTGTCCGGTTATGAGCGCGATTCAGGCGGTCGTGAAATCAATGATACCCAGCGTCTGGCGCCCTTGCTGGTTGAAGCCGGTGTTGATGCCTTTCATGTCAGTGGTGGTGTCAGTGATACCAATATCACCATGATTATTCCGGGTGCAGAATTACAAAATGGTTTGAATGTTTCTGCCGCGCGTGCGATCAAGCAGGTGGTGGATGTGCCGGTGATGGTAGTGGGACGAATACACACCCCCCAATTTGCAGAAGCACTTATTGCCGATGAGCATGCCGATATGGTGGTGATGGGGCGGCCTCTGTTTGCCGACCCGGCGTTGCCGAACAAGGCGCAGGCAGGGAGAGTGTCGGATATCCGTTTATGTAATTCCTGTGAAGATTGTGTCGATACGATTCTGGCGCGTATCGGTGTTCATTGCGCGCTCAATGCGCGTTGTGGCCGGGAAACAGAATTTCCGCTTGAGCCGGCGGCCACAAGCAAAAAAGTGTTGGTTGTGGGAGGCGGGCCTGTGGGGATGGAGGCAGCCCGTTTGGCCGTTCAGCGAGGGCACACTGTTACCTTGTGAGAGAAAAATACCAAGTTGGGGGGGCGATTCAGTCTCGCCGTGCAAATGCATCGCGACAACCCGGTATTTCTTTCCTACCTTTTGGAGCAAATGAAAAACCCGGCCATTGATGTGCGAACCGATTGCGAGCTTACGCCTGAACTGGTTAAAGAACTCAGGCCTGATGTTATTGTTGTGGCGACGGGCGCCAGGGCTGTTGCCATGCCGATACCGGGGTGTGAAGAGGCACAGGTTGTCAGTGGCGATACGCTCAATGAAATGATTGCGGATTGTTTTGCCTCAGCTGATCTGGGCAAGAAGCTGGTGATTCTGGATTCGGGTATTGTGGCAGTAGAGCTGGCTGAATTCCTCGCACGGGCCGGAAAATCGGTTTCCATTGTCAGCGCCAACAGTCGCCTGGCAAATGAAGTGGGCAAGAAACGCCGTGGAGAAGAATCAAAAAGGCTGGATCTGGCGGGCGTGAGTGTCAATACCGGTGTTGAGATTAACGAGATCGTTGCAGAAGGGGTTTTGATTACCGTTGCAGGCAAACAGCGTTTGGTAAAAGCCGATAATGTGCTGATTCCTGAAATGTATGTGGCCGACAACAGCGTGCTGGAAAGCCTGAGCGGTTTGGCGCCTGAAGTTTATGCGGTAGGGGATTGTACCGGTTTCGGCCTGGTAAAACAGGGCGTAAAACAGGTGACAGAGCTGTTCTATAAAATCTAGTGAACAACAAGCAGCGCTGCAATCAGTGAAGCCGGTGTCAATAAACTGATTATCACATTTGTGGCGAGCAGACGCAGTTGCCTTTGCTCCGATAAATTATCAAAGTTGCGGGCAATCACACCAATGACCATCGTCAAGGGCAGGAAGCAGGTGCTTAATAAAATCAGAGGTGGCGCCATTCCGCTGGCGACACCGGCAAAGGCGATAAACCCGAAACAGATCCCTTGTGCGAGATAGAGTGCAGCAGCCCCTTTTTTTTCAAATGCAATTACTGCGTGCCGGCGGCCGAATTGTTGGTCGGTTTCTGCATCGGGAAACTGGTTGAGTAAAAGCAGATTATTGGTTGAGAAAAACACCGGCAGTGACAGCCACAGGGAAGATGCCGACAGTTCCCCCGTCAAGGCCGTGCTGCTGCCAGCTATCATGATAGGTCCGAAAGCCAGGCCCGGTGCGATCAGGCAAGCCAGGGGGTGTTTGTTCAGGTAACGGGTATAGCTGAAAATGACAGCCATACCGGGCACACCCAACAGCAGCAGGTATGGGCTGCTGTTAAAAACAAGATAAAGCCCGCTGACGATGACTATCAGTATATTAAGCTTTGCAAAAAACCATGCCCGGTTTCTGAATTCAGGGTGGGCGGGCAGGCAGCCACTCCCACCCGAAAAAGGGGTTCGGTGCGTATGCAGGTCGAGGCCACTTCTGAAATCCTCGAGTTCGTTGAGCACATTCATCGCAATATGTGCGCAGAGAGCGCAAAGTAATATCAGACCAGCTTTCACATAGTCTGCATCTGTCTCTTGTATCACCAGTGCATCGCCTACACCGACCAATACACACAGGGGCGTAAGTATCAGGAAAGGGCTTCTGGCGACAGCCAGATAGTGGTTAAAAAGACTGGGCATAATTGCGTAAATAAAAAGGCCGGTTGATAGGCTATGCTGTTGGCAGCAGTAATCGTTGTATCGGCTAGGTTGGCAGTTTGACGCAATTACAGGGCTTGATGCAAGCCATAACACGGGCTGTTTTAAAGGGGGCTTATGCAGAGGCATATCAATACTGAAGGCTTGATCAATTTTCGTGATCTGGGTGGTTACCCGGCCCGTAATCTGGAAGGCCAGGTGTGTACCGTCAAACCTTCCATGCTCTACCGTTCCGGTCATTTTAACGATTTGAATGCACAGGCGCGCGAACAGTTGGCGCGTTTGGGGATTGGCAGAGTTTTTGATTTTCGCAGTGAAAAGGAAAGGCTGAAAAAACCCAGCCTTTTTCCCGAGTCTCATCAGTACGAAATTGTCGAGCTTAATCTGGACCCAGGCAGCGGCAGCAGTTTTAAAAAAGGGCTTTCAGAATGGCGAAAAGACAATCAGGCCTATGACGATGCCGCGATGGAGCAGGTGATGTGCCAGATCAATCGAAGCCTGGTGAATGACCACGCCGATATTTACCGGGTTTTCTTTCAGCATTTACTGCAAATACCACCTGCACCCCTGGTGTTTCATTGTGCCTCGGGAAAAGACCGTACCGGTCTTGCTGCAGCCTTGTTGCTTTCTGCCCTGGGTGTGGAAAGGGAAGTGATTCTTGAGGACTATCTATTCACCAATGCCTGTATTGATGTTGAGCATCAGGTTGCCAGGGCACTGGAAGATTTTGATGAGCAATATACCGCATCCATTGATGCAACAGCCTTGAAAGCCATGTATGAAGTGCGCCCGGCCTACCTTCAGGCTGCGTTCGATGAGATTGATCGACTCGGTGGCATGGAAACTTTTCTGGATCAGCATCTTCAGTTGCGTGAAGAGGATTTGAAGCTGTTACAAAATCACTACTTAAAGGATTGATACCATGCCGGTTTTCCCGAGAAACATCGACGAACTTAGCGTACCGCTGTTGAATACATTGTTGCAGGTTCAACAACCGCAAGCGCGTTTGAAAAACTTTACCATTGCCGAAACCTTGCAGTGTGGTGATGGCCTGGCTTCTACTGCAGACCGGGCGATTCTCGAGCTTGAATTTGAAAGCGGAAAGACGCGGGTATAGCGTCAAGGGTGATGCTGAAAACCATGTTGTTATCGCCTCATGCACCTAAAGAAATGTATGAGAACGAAGTGAATTTTTATCGCTATCTTCGTCCTGAATTACACATAGAGTCTCCGCGCGCCTACGCCAGTGAGTTCGATGTCGATAGTGGCCAGTTCGGCATTATCATGGATGACCTGAATGTGCGTGGGGCGACTTTTCCGAACGCGACGACGCCGGTTTCCGTGACGCAAATGCAGGGCTTGTTAACAACACTGGCGCGCTTGCATGCGACCTTCTGGAACAGTGAACGGTTTCGCCAGGATCTCGACTGGTTGCCAACGCCCTACAAGGGGGGAATGAGCGACATATTCAGGAATTACGGGCTCGACATCATCAAGGATCAGGTGGCAAAAAATGTCTTCAAGCAGGAACTGATTGCACCGCTGAAAATGACGCTTGACCAGATGTGGCCGGCACTCTGGAAAGTGCAGGGTGTTTTCACAGAAAAACCCCAAACTGTTCTGCATGGTGATACCCACATTGCCAATACCTACCTGTTGCCGGATAACACGGGTGGTCTTCTTGACTGGCAATTGATGATTCGTAGCGTATGGTCCCAGGATGTTGCCTATGTAATTTGCACCGGGCTTACCACCGAACAGCGTCGCGAGCACGAAAACAGTCTGCTAAGGTTTTACCTTGAGGCCTTGGCCGAACAGGGGCTTGTTGAAGTGCCCGATAGGGATGAGGCTTTTGAGCTGTATCGGCGTTCGGTTATATGGGGTCTGGTGATTGGCTGGTTGATTACGCCCCCGTCAAACTACGGTGAAGAAATAACAAGCACAAACATCAGCAAACTGGTTAACGCAGTAATTGATCTGGAATCATTTGAAGCACTGTAGTTTTCAGGCAATAATG
>JAGRJA010000456.1 GCA_020443005.1 Pseudomonadales bacterium | reverse complement strand
CAGGCAACAACCGTTGCAGCACCGCATTTAGCTGCGGCAATGGCGACCACACCCGAGCCGCAACCGAAATCCAGAACATGTTTTCCGGAAACAGCATGCTTGTTTTGCATCAGCCAGCCTGCAAGTGCCTGTCCACTCGCCCAGCAAAATAGCCAATAGGGTGCAGTCTCATGAACAGCAGCCGACTCATTGTCATCGAGTGGTCGATGCATATCTGCGTCATCGAAAAGCAGCAATTTGATATCCGGCACCAGAGGCAAAGACATGACACAAAGATGTTGACCGGGCAGGATCTTTTGCAAAATGCCGGTTAACGCCAGCTGGCTTTCTGTTTTTTTAGCCACAGATAAAACCCCAAAAAAAAGCCCGAAAAGTTCGGGCTTTGTTATCAGGCTTATGCTTTTTTAGGTCTTGCTGCCGGGTATTTTTTCTTGTTAACCAGGAAGCAGGCCAGAGAGGGTAATAACCAGAGAGCACCCACCATATTCCACAGGAACATGAACAACAGCAGGAAGCCCATATCTTTCTGATACTGAATATCAGAGAAATACCAGGTGCCGACACCAATCGCCAGTGTTAAACCGGTGAAACTTACCGCCTTACCTGTACTTTTCAGTGTATTCATATAGGCATCGCGTAAACTTTGCCCCGCCTTCAGACAGGTCTCCATTCTGCTGTAAACATAAATACCGTAGTCGACACCAATACCCACGCCCAGGGCGATAACCGGTAATGTTGCTACCTTGATACCAATACCCATACGGGCCATCAATGCTTCACACAAAACTGATGTGAAAGCGAGAGGTAATAGAATGCACAACACAGAAGCCACTGAAGGGTAAGTAAACATAACCATTGCAGCAACCACACCATACACAAGCCACATCATTTTGCTTTGAGCATCTTTGATCTCACTGTTAACGGCTGCCGCTATACCGGCGTTACCTGTGGCGAGCTTGAACTCGATTTCCGATGTGTTATTTTCCTTGGCAAAATCTTCAACGGCCTGAGCCACACGATCAAGTGTCTTGGCCTTATGATCTGTCAGGTAAGCCACAATTGGCGCAAAGTTACAAAGTTCATCTATCATGCCAATTTCAGAAACGGGCTGGCGCGCCTCGTTAATCTTCAGCTGATCACGCCCAAGTGAAAACCACTTCAAATGGCCTTCACTGACGCCCATAATCGCATTTTTTGCAATATAAGCTGCCGAAACTGTTGCCTGCACACCTTCCACATTCTGCAAGGCCCATTCCAGCCTGTCCATTGCATCCAGATTGGGCTGGCTAAAACACTTGTCGTCTTTGGTAACAGCCATGACGACAAACAGGTCGGAGCTTGTCGCATAGTTTCTGGTTACATAATCATTATCGAGGTTATAAATAGAGTCGGGACGAAGCTCTGGCACGCCTGGGTTTGTGTCACCGATTTGTAATCCGCGACTTTCTATAATACCGACAACGGCCATTGCAGAAGCAATAACAATCGAGATAGCTGCCCATTTCGGCTGTGTAAAATTGGCCAGGAAGCGCCAGTGCCAAGGATCCTGCTGCTCAACTGCCTGCATATGATTTACACCACGCTTGCTGATGCCAACATAGGACATGATGATGGGCAGAAGCATGAGCTTCAGGAGAATAATAACGATAATGCCCACAGAAGCAGCAATTGAAAGCTCCTTTATGGCACCAATAGGAATCAGGAGCATCGTGACGAAACCCAGACCATCCGTGATCAATGCTGTCATACCAGGCAAATAGTTTGATCTGAATGCGCGTCTGGCCGAGCCATAAGCATCGTAGCCATGTGAGGCCTCAAGTGCCATGGCATTGACAAATTGAACACTGTGGCTGACGCCAATCGCTACAATCAGGAAAGGCACCAGCATTGAGAAAACACCAATGCCGTGCAGTACATCAAATTCCTCATTGCCATATTTCAGACCGAAATGGGCCATGGCCGCCAGAATACCCAATTGCCAGACCACCGCAAGAATTGAAGTAAATAATGGTGCAAGGGCTGATACCCAGCAATGTGCGTAGAGGTAGAGCAGGATAACCGTAATAACCAGTGCCACACCGCCAAACAGGATAATCTGGTTAAAACCGTCGATAAGGTCACCCAGCATTTTGGGCTCACCGATAATATAAACACTGTACTTGTCGCCATACTTCTCGAGAATATCGCTTCTGATTTTTTCAAGACGGTGACCAAAATCCTGAAAATCAATAGGCTCCCCTCTTTTTTGCAGGGGAGAGCCCTCTTCGTCAGTTTCAATGGAGTCATCCGGATAATTAAACTGCACAAAAGCTTCAACACTGCTGGACTTGAAATTATCGCCAACCAGAATACCAACCCAGGGAGAACGCAGCAGGTTGATCTTGATTTGTTCGAGCGCTTCCGGGGTACCGTAACTCATGCTACCCGGAATAATGCCGTCCCCCTGAAAACCTTCGGGCGTTACTGCCAGCCAGCGCACCGTCGGTGCAAAAAGTGATTTCAGTGACACGCGGTCGATACCGTTAAGAAGCGCAACCTGAGTATGCACCTCTTCCAGCATTTGCAAATATTCCTTATCAAAGATATCGCCCTGATTATTTTCAACGACAACCTTGAAGGAGAACCCTTTCTGGGAAAGCTGCTCTTTATGCTCCCACATATTTTTCAGGTAGGGGTGCTGCATGGGCAGCATTTTTTCAAAACTGGAGTCAACTTTCAGGGTAGACATTTCCCAGGCAAAAAACGCAGTCAACAGAAAAATCAGGACAAGCCATAACGGGCGCCTGT
>JAGRJA010000455.1 GCA_020443005.1 Pseudomonadales bacterium | reverse complement strand
CTATTGGTGTGGAAACCCCTCGGGTCTCGATTTTGTGATGAGCAATATTGACACACTCGTTGTTAAACCGGTTAACAGGGTGTCCGGCCGGGAAAGTATCTACGGGGCCCTGCTGTCAGCAGACGCTAAAAAAAACCTGTTGGAGAAAATTGCAAGTCAACCCATGCAGTTTGTCGCTCAAGCTGTTCTCGACTCGGCCAATTTGCCAACCTGTGTTGACGGTATGCTTCAACCAAGGCCAGCAATTTTGCGCAGTTTCGCTGTTGCCAGTGACAGTTCTTACACTATCATGCCTGGGGGTCTGACCAGAGTCGGGCTGGAACCATCGGCATTCATTATCTCCAATCAAACCGGAGCGCGTAGCAAGGATACCTGGGTCATAGCTTCAGAGCCGGAGCGTATTGGCAAACGGCAAACTTCAGAAAGCGATGGCTCGACAGTGAATGATGCCGATTTGATCAGTTTGCCGAGCAGGGTGGTTGAAAATCTTTTCTGGATGGGGCGTTATGCAGAAAGGGCGGAAGCGTCATTGCGTCTGGTTCGTACAGTGTTGATTATGCTGAATGGTGAAGAACCCGTTAAACGCGAAAGTAAAATGCTCTTGCTTGAGGCAATTACCCATATCACTGCTACATATCCCGGTTTTGTCGGTGCAGAAAACAAAGTGATTGATTCGCCGGAAAGTGAATTGAGTAGTGTGATAGGCGATGCTTCCCGCATCGGCAGTATTCGTTCAAGTCTGAATGCAATGCTGAATTGTGTAGACGAATCGAAGGAACTTTTATCCTCCGATACCTTGCGAGTCACCAATGATATCAGGGATGCGCTTGCAGACCTTGATAATCCACTCGACCCGACGGGTATTGCGCTTGCACCTGAAGAAACACTGGATGTACTGGTTACTGCCTTGTTGGCCCTTTCGGGTCTGGCGCAGGAAAGTATGACCCGTGGAATTGGCTGGCGATTTATGGAGATAGGCCGAAGGTTGGAGCGTGCATTGTTGACAACGGCTACAATCAGACACCTGCTGGTTCAGGAAATGCCTGAGCAGCAGCAAAACACCCTGATTCATGCCATGTTGTTATCGCTGGAAGCCCTGATCAACTATCGGCGTCGTTATCGGGCGCGCCTCGGTGTGCAGTCGAGCCTTGATCTGGTAATGATGGATACGACCAACCCGAGATCCTTGCTTTATCAGCTGGATCAATTGAACAGGCATCTGCAGACATTGTCCAAGGCGCAGGAGTCGAGGCATGAACTCAGCCCTGAAATCCGGGCAACACTTGAAGCGGAATCCATCATCAAGCTGTCCATACTCACAGAGCTGAGTGCAAGGGAAGACGGGCAGAGGAAGCTGTTGGAGAAGAATCTTGGCAAGGTCACTGATCTGTTGGTTAATGCCAGTAACATTATCTCCCAGAAGTATTTTGATCATAAGGAAGTGTCGCGTCAGCTGGTTCGTTCTGTGTCGGAGAAGAGTTGATGTTGTACAGGATCAAGCATATTACCGAATACGATTACAGTGATAATGTCTCTCACTGTTATAACCTTGCTCATATGGTTCCTCGCAACTCGCTTCGTCAGCGCTGCATCAATAGCCAGCTTCTGGTTAACCCGGCGACTTCCTTTACCTCAAAGCATCAGGATTATTTCGGGAATCAGGCCTATCATTTTGAAATCCAGCGACCACATAAAAAGCTCACCATTACGGCGACCAGCAAAGTTGAAACAGGGCCGCAGCATTCCGATCTTGAACTGGATATTGGTGTTACCTGTGATGAAGCTAGGAAGCTGCTTTTCGAATCCAGGCAACCGGAGGTGTTGTTCGCGAGAGAGTTCCTGCTTGATTCGCCAATGATTACCGAGAATGCCGAGCTAAGAGAGTATGCGGCGCCATCCTTTAGCGGTGACCGTCCGCTTTTGTCCGCCGTTGCCGAATTAACGGATCGTATCTATAAAGAGTTCACCTATTCTCCACAGTCAACAGATATTGCCACGCCTTTAAGCAAAGTGCTTGAGACGAAAAAGGGGGTCTGTCAGGATTTTGCCCATCTCCAGATTGCCTGTTTGCGGGCACTGGGTTTTCCGGCCAAGTATGTTTCCGGCTACATCGAAACACTGCCTCCCCCCGGAGAGGAAAAAATGGTGGGTGCGGATGCCAGCCATGCGTGGATTTCTGTGTTCTCGCCATCGGAAGGCTGGTTCGAGTTCGACCCGACCAATGGTTCAGTAGTGGGTGAACAACATATTATTACCGCCTGGGGGCGGGATTACTTTGATGTTACGCCGCTGCGGGGGGTCATCTTTGGTGGTGGCGGCAACCCCGTCATGAAAGTTTCTGTGGATGTCGCGCGAATCTGATCGACATCCTTACTTTGCGCTGTCTCATTTTTCCTGAAAAAGAATCGCACAGTTTTCCTGCTTGCCGTCAAAACCTGTTATTGCAGTGGTTTTTCGGTTTCGTTTTAGCGGCATAACGCTCTGCCAGCCTGACCAGGTGTGAAATTACCGAGTTGTTAAATTCGGTCAGTTGGATAGAATCATCTATCAATTTTCTTTAGAGATATGAATCAACTTAAATCAAGGAGTAAGCATGTCGGCAACCCCCAAGTTTGATCGCAAGTTATCATCGGAGCTCTATGAATTTGCCGGTAAGGATGTGCCCTGGCTGGCCAAATACTGGGCTGATCACACGCCCGACAAGGAGTTCCTGATCTGGGAGCCCAGGGATGGCAATTCAAAAACCTGGACTTACGGTGATTTCTGGAAAGAAATCAATAAAGTGGCCTGTGGCCTGATTGCCAAAGGTGTCAAGAAAGGGGACAAGTTGCTGATTCATTCCGAAAACTGCCCTGAAATGATGATTGCCTGGTATGCCTCGGCGATCGTGGGCTCTGTGGCCGTTACCACTAATACGCGTTGTGTGGGTGATGAGCTCACTTACTTTGCCGAGCACTCCGACGCTGTGGGCTGTATCACCCAGCCCAAGTTTATTCAGGCCCTTGCCGAAAACGCCAAGAGCTTGCCCTGGTTTGTTGTAACCGATGACAACTCCGGCGAAGCAGCTGAACAGGCAGAGGAAGATTTTGCTGCATCCTATGATCGTTGGGCGGCGCTTTACAACAGTGGCGATGAAGCCCCTGCGCGTGAAGTTGAGCCCATGTTACCGGTGGGTATCCAGTTTACTTCGGGAACCACTTCCAGGCCGAAGGCTGTGGTTCACACTCATGCCAATGCCATGTGGGGTGGTCGAAGCGGTTCGTCCAACCTGCTGGCGACCAGCGATGATCGCTACCTCTGTTTCCTGCCTTGCTTTCATGTCAATGCACAAAGCTGGACTTTCTGGACAATGATGTGGTGTGGCGGCTCCATTGTATTATTGCCCAAGTTCTCTTCCAGCAAGTTCTGGGAAGTGTCGACCAAATACCAATGTACGCTGGCGTCGATGATTCCTTTCTGTTTCAAGGCCATCGGTGCCCAGCAAATCCCGGAACACTCATACCGTGTGTGGCTGACCGGCGTCAAAATCCATGGGGTTGAAGACTACTGGAAGGTAAAAACCTTTGCTACCTGGGGTATGACAGAAACAGTCACCCATGCCACCCGCTCGGATATCCGCATGGATTGCCCCGAGATGAATATCGGCGTACCTTCACCGGGCTATGAATTTGCGATCATTGATCCCGAAACCGGTGAATACTGCAAGCCGGGTGTGAATGGCGATCTTTATATCCGTGGTACGCGCGGTATTCATATCTTCTATGAGTATTACAAGAACCCTGAAGCAATGAAAAAATCCTTTACTGAAGACGGCTGGTTCCAGACTGGTGATATGGCCCGACTGGGTGAAGACGGTTTTATGTACTTTGCCGACCGTGACAAGGATGTGCTGAAAGTGGGCGCCGAGAATGTGTCGGCTCGTCAGGTTGAGGAGTTTATTGGCAACCTGCTGGGACAGGGCGTACTTGATGAGCATGCCGTTGTTGCCCAGAAACACGATATGCTGGACGAAGTGCCTGTGGTCTTTGCCATCAAGAGTCCGTGGACACAGATGAGCGAAGATGAAATTCGGGACAAGATCATGAAAGGCTGTGAGGAAGGTCTTGCAGATTTCAAGCGCCCGCGAGCCGTTTACTTTATGGAAGAAATGCCTCGGGCTACACTGGAGAAAGTGGCTAAAAACAAACTGAGGGAATTGGCAGATCAATATGCCGATGAGGAAAAGGCAGCCAAATAAATTTGCTTGCGCAAAAAAAGCCGGCATTTGTCGGCTTTTTTCATTATTTCAGGTGTGGGAAGGCATCGAAATTTGCTCAGGCAGCGTTTCCACAACGGTGGAAGAATGGCCGGTATTCAGAATGTTGCGAAGCGGAACGCCTGTCGGAATTTGGCCTTTCAAAGGCACTTGATGAATAAATCAATACGCTATTCGTAGGGTCGGAATTCCGTTTTATATCAGGTATAGTCGTTCGCTATAAATTTCAGGGGTGATTTATGACATTTAATTTGGCAGATGTGTTTGAACTGGCAGTGGATACCTATCCAGATCGCGAATATCTGGTTGCTGATGGTAAACGCTGTACCTATCGGGAAATGGATGAACGGGCCAACAGACTTGCTCATCACCTCGCCTCGCAGGGTATTGGTGTTGGCGATCATGTCGGTATTTACGCCTACAATTGCATGGAGTGGATTGAAACTCTTTGGGCTGTTTTTAAGCTTCGCGCCGTGTGGATTAATATTAACTATCGCTATGTTGAAGACGAGCTTGCCTATATTTTTCGTAATGCTGACCTGAAAGCACTGGTTGTTGCTCGCGAGTTTGTTCCGCTTACCAGCAATGTGATTGACAGTTTGCCAATGTTGAAACATGTTGTTGTTATTGAAGACGGCAGCGAAGCGGATAAATCGACGATGGAGACTGTCGATTATGAATCTGCATTGGCAGCCCAGTCGGCGGAGCGGGACTTTCCGCCGCGTTCTGATGATGATATCTATATGCTTTACACAGGCGGTACAACCGGCATGCCAAAAGGTGTTGTGTGGCGCCATGAAGATGTGTTTTTTGCACTGTGTGGTGGTATTGACCTGACTACCGGTGAAAAAGCCAAAGCGCCTATGGATATTGTCAAAAGAGGTGAGGCATTCGCCATGACAATGTTCCCGTTGGCGCCTCTGATGCATGGTGCTTCCCAGGCAGCCGTTATGGGCAGGGCATTTGAAGGCCACAGAATTATTCTGTCATCGAAGTTTGATGCCGAGCAAACATGGCGCATTATGTCCGAAGAAAAGGTGAATGGTCTTTTTATTACCGGTGATGCGATGGCGCGCCCCTTGATAGAGGCCTATGAAAAAATAAAGGATGAAATTGATGTGTCTTCATTTTTTGTTTTGGCCAGTTCGGCTGTTGTATTTTCTCAAGCCTTGAAAGATCAGTTCCTGAGCTATTTCCCCAACCTGATGATTCCGGATTCTATCGGTTCCTCCGAAACGGGTGGTGGTGGTCTTATCATGGCAACCAAGGGTATGGAAATGAAAGGAGGGCCAACGGTCAAGCCTACACAGGGCAGTGTGGTTCTCGACCCTGAAACACTGGTTCCTTTGCAGCCCGGTACCGGTAAAGTGGGTTTGCTTGCCCGCTTTGGACACATCCCGCAAGGTTATTACAAGGATGAAAAGAAAACTGCCGAGACTTTTATCACTGGCGGTGATGGGGTTCGTTATTCCGTTCCCGGTGATTCTGCAACCCTGGAAGCAGACGGGTCTATCACCTTGTTGGGTCGTGGCTCGCAATGTATCAATTCCGGTGGGGAAAAAATCTTCACAGAAGAAGTTGATTCTGCGGTTAAAACACACCCTTCTGTTTATGATGTTACAGTTGTGGGCGTTCCGGATGAGCGTTGGGGAAATACTGTGTGTGCGATTATTCAGGTAAGGGAAGGACATGAAACGCCATCACTTGACTCGATTCAGGAGCATGCACGAAAACACATTGCCGGATACAAGGTGCCGAGGAAACTCGTTGTCGTTGACAAGATACTGAGAGCACCGAGTGGCAAGCCCGATTATCGTTGGGCAAAAGAAACCGCCTGCAAGGTGCTGGGCCTATAACAGCCTGATAAGGGTTTTCTGCTATCACCGAAAAAGGCCGAAGATTGTTCGGCCTTTTTTGTTTTAGTCTTCGAGTTTGATCACTTCGCAGTTGATTGCGGGAGGAATACGCTCTGCCTCAAGCCATCGGAAATAGATAAATCCCTTGTTTCTTCCTGCAGTGTCCAGCCAGTTGTTGTGCCCGGGATTTTTCTTGGCAACAATCAGCTTCCAACTGCCATCGGCATTGCGTTGTACTTGCTCTTGCGAAATTGCGCAAGCATAACGCGTGTAGTCAAAAGTCTGCATACAGCCGTT
>JAGRJA010000454.1 GCA_020443005.1 Pseudomonadales bacterium | reverse complement strand
CTGCTGGCTTTATTGCTGCATGAAATTACCGGGCTGGACCAGAGCAGCTGCGTGATTATCAGTGGCGTTTTTGTCGGCTTGTATACGGTTGTGGGGGGGATAGATGCGGTTATCTGGACCGATGTAATCCAGACGATTATTCTCGCCAGTGGCAGCCTGATCTGTCTGGTCGTCATTATTGCCGCTTTGCCGAATGGTTTGAATGATATATTCGAAATCGCCAATGCCCACAACAAGTTTTCACTGGGTGCGATTGTGAACGGTGAATTGATTCCGCCTTCATGGCAGTTTGATCTGGGCAGTAAAACAGGCACCATGATATTCATTATCGGTATTACTTTTTTTCTGACGGAATATGCCGCCAGTCAGCATATGGTGCAACGCTATTGCGCGGCAAGCAGCGTGCGTGAAGCGAGAAAGGGCATGCTCTTTACAGCACTTTTTTCCATGCCGACCTGGTTCTTTTATATGTTTCTGGGTACGGCCCTGTTTGTATTTTTTACAGTGCACCCCCAGCCCGAAGTTGCTGCCATGCTTGATGGTACTTCAAAATCCGAGCAGGTGGTTCCCTATTTTGTCTTGAACTATTTGCCGGCAGGTGTCGCGGGTCTTGTGATTGCAGCAGCAATAGCAGCCGGTATGTCATCGCTGGATTCCAGTATTAATGCCGTGTCAACGGTTACGGTTGTCGATATTTACCGGAGGCATTTATACAAAGGAAAAAATGACAGGCATTATCTTCTGGTGGCAAAACTGACGGCACTATGCACAACAGTATTGATGATTCTGGGGGCGCTCGCCCTGTTTCGTTTCGATACCAAAACCCTGCAGGATACCTCCATTATTCTTACATCACTGGTCAGTGGTGGCATGCTGGGTTTGTTTTGTCTTGGTCTGTTAACGACAAAGGGCGATAGCCGCAGTGTCTGGTCTGGCATTATCTCAACCTTGCTGTTTACGCTATGGACGATTCTGTTGCAGAAAAATGTATTGCCGGAGAGCCTGAGCGCACCTTTCGATTTGTATTACACCAGTACACTGGCCAATTTTGTTTTGTTTGTCGTTGCCTACAGTCTGGGTTTGTTGCTGCCTGCTGCCGAAAAAAAGGATTTGCGTAATTTGACTGTTTGGACAATGGATAGCAAAACCTAGTGCAGGAACACAGTATTCTTCCAATATCTGCAGTACAGTATCAGCGCGTGGAAGTAACTGTATTTCGCCAATCTTCAAAGCCGCCATCCATGCTATAAACATCCCTAAAACCCTTTTCGACAAAATAGGCTGCAGCAGAAAGGCTGGAGTGGCCGTGATAACAATAGATAATTAAAGGCAGGTTTTTATCGGTATTGTCGACAAAGTCATCGACATTGATCTCTTCAATATGAACAGCATTTTCAATATGGGCATTCCTGTAGGCATGCCCGTCACGAATATCCAGAAGTGTCACTTTTTTTTCGTTCATCATCTCGAGACACTGTTGCGGGTTTATGCGATTGAAGTTCATGTTTTCCTCTTGTGTAAATATCTTGGGCTTGCAAAAGGCAAGCTGCTGTTGTTCAGGTGATTTATGAAGAGCAGGAAATTTCCAGACACTTGCCCCAGGCAGGTGGCGCTTGCGCATACTGTTCAAGTTCCGGGTGTTCATCATAAGGCGTATAAAGCAGGTCAAGCAGACGATTCACTTCAGTGAAATCCCCTTCCTGGCGAGCGCTACGGATGGCATTTTCGGCCAGATAATTTCGAAGAACAAATTTCGGGTTGATCTTTTTCATGTTG
>JAGRJA010000453.1 GCA_020443005.1 Pseudomonadales bacterium | reverse complement strand
TGAGGCCTCGATGATTTCTGCCCCTTCGATGTTCCGCATCGTTGATGCCCTGCCCGAAAATGCCCGTCTGATTCTGTTAGGGGATAAAGACCAGTTGTCTTCGGTTGAAGCGGGAAGTGTGATGGGTGAATTATGTGCGAGTTCTCATCTTGACAGAGCAGTGGCGCTGCTAACCCATAGCCGTCGTTTTGATGACAGCAGCGAGATTGGCAAGCTCGCCAATGCCATTAATGCCGGGCAATTCAGCGCTTGTCCTGAAGGCGAAAAAGTGCGTTGGCATTTATTGTCTGAAGGCACTGACTGGACACCCGCCTGGCTCGATAGTGCTGTTGAATCTTGCAGGCAACAAACGGCAGCCATCATGCCCGGCGTGAAAATTCATACACTGCTTCAATCACAGTCCCGTTTCCAGATGCTTTGTGCTTTGCGTGAAGGCCCGCAGGGCGTGAATGGAATCAACAGCATGATTGAAAAGGCACTAAACCAAAACCGGGAAGACTGGTATATCGGCAAGCCCGTCATGATTATCGAGAACGATCATGAAAGAAAACTTTACAACGGTGATGTTGGGCTGATTTTGCCTGTCGAGGAAGATGGCGAGCGTGTTTCATTACAGCTGTCTTTGGACGAGCGTTTTGCCAGTGTTGCACTCAAGGCCTGTTTTTTGTCGGAGGGTGTGGTCAAGGCAATTTCAAGAGCACAAATGCCAGCTTACGAAACCTGTTATGCAACGACCATACACAAGTCACAAGGCTCCGAATATGAGCGGGTTATGATTATATTGCCGGCCGAACCCCGTCAGGTTGATGATAACCCGGTGTTGACCAGAGAGCTGATCTATACCGCCGTTACCAGGGCCAGGGATTCCATGGATATCTGGTCAGGAGAAAATGTGCTGGAGCGCATGTCGAAAAAAACATCTGTGCGAATGTCGGGGTTCCGGAAATGCAGCCGGAAATGCGGGTAGGGTCTGGAAAGAGCTGTTTGCTGTTCCTGCAGGGGATGGGCGGTCGTATCTTTGGATGGTATTGCTTGCTATCATTCGCACCGCTCGTTATCGTCGTAAACAATAAATTGAGGAAGCAAGGATGCTTAAAGTCTCAAACGCACAAGCTGTGCATAAAAACGAATATTCTGGGGCGCATGTGTCAAAGCCGATAAAAGTGCTGGTCGTCGATGATCATCATCTGGTGAGAGCCGGCATGGTGCGCATGCTCAGCGATGAGGATGACCTTGATGTTGTCGGTGAGGCAGAATCAGGTGAAGAAGCGCTGCAACTGACACAGGAACTCAAGCCGGATGTTGTGCTCATGGATGTTCGTATGCCCGGTATTGGTGGCCTTGAGGCAACGAGAAAAATACTTCGTCTGGGCATGGCGACCAGGGTCATCGTTTTGACGGCCTGCAGTGACATGCCTTACCCGCAACGGATGCTGGATGTTGGTGCTTCCGGTTTTATCACGAAAGACAGCCACATTACCGAAGTCATGCAGGCGATCAGGCTGGTTCACACGGGCAAGCGTTATATCAGTCAGGCGGTTGCCCAGGAAATGGCGCTGGGTCCGGAAAGCAGTGAATCGCCTTTTGACAAGCTTACCGAGCGGGAGCTGCAGATTGCCCTGATGGTGATTGATGGTATAAAAACAGCCGATATTGCCACCAGGCTTTGTGTCAGCCCGAAAACAGTCAATACTTATCGTTATCGGCTTTTTGACAAACTGGGCATCAAAAGTAATATGGATCTCGCCCTGGTTGCGGTCAAATTCGGCCTGATTACGCCCGATGAAAATCGGGTCGCCCGCGACGAATAACATGGCTCTTTCTGTATTTCATGTCTGCTGATCCGGATACCACCACTTTCGATTCAAAGACCTTTCTCGCCCGGCAAACCGAAATGCCGGGTGTGTACCAGATGTTTGATATCAAGGGCGGTTTGCTCTATGTGGGCAAGGCCGTTAATCTCAAAAAACGGCTTGGCAGCTATTTTCGAAAGACGGGGCTTAGCCCAAAGACCCGCGCAATGGTTAAACGCATCCATCGAATCGAAGTGACCGTTACCCATACAGAAACGGAAGCCCTGCTTCTTGAGCAGAACCTGATTAAAAGTGAAAAACCGCCCTATAACATCCTGTTGCGAGATGACAAGTCCTACCCTTACATATTTGTATCCACCGGTGACGCCTTTCCCCGTTTGGCCTACCACCGCGGCGGAAAACAGAAAAAGGGGCGTTATTTTGGCCCTTATCCGAATAGCCAGGCAGTCAGGGAAAGCCTGGCTTTTTTGCAGAAGACATTTCAGGTTCGTCAATGTGAAGACAGTTTTTTCCGAAACCGGTCACGACCGTGTTTGCAATATCAGATAAAGCGTTGCACTGCGCCTTGTGTCGGTTTTATCGACCGCGAGTCTTATGCTGCAGATGTAACGGATATTCTGTTGTTCCTTGAAGGCAAGGAGCATCAGTTGACGAAGCTTCTCGCCGATCGGATGGAGTCCGCATCGAACAGGCTTGATTTTGAAACAGCGGCAATGCTGCGCGACAGGCTGGCGGCCTTGCGGCGTGTGCAGGAACAGCAACACATCGAAGGCGAGAAAGGGGAAATGGATATCATGGCTGTCGCCATTGAGGGCGGCAAAGCCTGTGTTCATGTCCTCTTTGTGCGTCAGGGCAGGGTGTTGGGGAGTCGAAGTTATTTTCCGGAGTTACAGCTGGAAACCTCTGAAAAAGAAGTGTTGTCTGCCTTCATTCCGCAGTTCTATCTGTCGCAGCACCAGCGGGAAATTCCGGCAGAAATCATACTCAGTCACGATCTTGAGGATGAGCTTTCCCTGCTGCAGTCTGTACTTGCTGCACAGGCCAGCCGTAAAGTCAGCCTGTCCAGCCGCGTTCGCAGCCACCGTCAACAATGGTGCCTGCTTGCCCGAAACACAGCTGCTCAAAATCTCAAAAATCATCTGGCCAACAAACAGAATATCCGGCAGCGTCTTGATGCACTTCAGCAGGCACTCGACCTGAATGAAACCCCGCAGCGCATTGAGTGTTTTGATATTTCGCACAGCAGTGGGGAGGCGACAGTGGCGTCCTGTGTTGTTTTTGATAGCGAAGGGCCGGTAAAAAGTGATTATCGGCGATTCAACATCGAAGGGGTTACTGCCGGCGATGATTATGCTGCGATGGCTCAGGCTCTGGAAAGACGCTACACCCGTTTGCAGCAGGGGCAGGGCAAACTGCCTGATATTCTTCTGATTGATGGTGGCAAGGGCCAGCTTGCCATGGCAGAAAAAGTGCTGCTTGAATTACAGATCGAAAGTGTTCTTGTGGTGGGTGTTGCCAAGGGTACCACCCGAAAAGCCGGTTTTGAAACGCTGATCAGGTCTGACAGTCATCATCAATTTACCCTGTCTTCGGGGTCTGCCGCACTTCACCTGATTCAACAGATAAGGGATGAAGCCCATCGTTTTGCGATTAGCGGCCATAAAATGCGTCGGGATAAAAAACGCCGGGTCTCAACACTTGAAGCAATACCCGGCGTAGGCCCTGCAAGGCGTCGACAATTGTTGCGTTATTTTGGTGGGCAACAGGAAATTGCTCGAGCCAGTATCAAGGAACTCTGTCGCGTTGAGGGTGTTAGCCAGAAACTGGCGCAGGAAATATATCACGCCTTTCACGCCAAATAATCGTCAGCCCGTTCCATCGAGGGTAGATACCGGCACAAAGTCTGCATAGAATAGACCTCCTGTTTCAAAACGGTTTGCCATGAATATCCCCAATATACTGACTTCATTTCGTATTCTTCTCATACCACTTTTTGTGGTGCTGTTTTATCTACCTTATAAATGGAGTTATCTTGCATCGGCCGCCTGTTTTGCTTTGGCGGCTATCACAGACTGGTTTGACGGTTATCTCGCCAGAAAGCTCGACCAGACCACCCCCTTCGGGGCATTTCTCGACCCGGTCGCAGACAAATTGATGGTCGCTGTGGTGCTGGTGTTGATGACCGAGCGCTTTGGTACCGCCGAATTCGCAATTCCGGCGGCTGTGATTGTAGGGCGTGAAATTGTGATCTCTGCCTTGCGTGAGTGGATGGCAGAGCTTGGTGAACGAGCCAGTATAGCGGTTTCCTATATCGGCAAGGTGAAAACCACGCTGCAGATGATTGCCATTCTGGTGTTGCTGGCGGTAATACCGGATCACGGGCACTGGATGATGAAAGTAGGTTACGGCCTGCTGTATCTGGCGGTTATTCTCACACTTTGGTCGGCCTTCCTGTATCTCAGGGCGGCGTGGCCCTTATTGACACGCAATATGGGGGCTGATGAAGACAACAATGGAAAAAGCGGTTGACTATCTACCGTCAGCCCCTAGAATAGCGGCCTTGTCTGGCGCTTGCGCCTGGTTGATACCCGCTGCGAAGGCAGCCTAAACACTGGATATTATCTGCGGGAATAGCTCAGTTGGTAGAGCACAACCTTGCCAAGGTTGGGGTCGCGAGTTCGAGTCTCGTTTCCCGCTCCATTTCTGGTAACGCAAGGTTACCAAACAAGTAAAAGGCGCGGTGGCAGAGTGGTCATGCAGCGGACTGCAACTCCGTGTACGCCGGTTCGATTCCG
>JAGRJA010000452.1 GCA_020443005.1 Pseudomonadales bacterium | reverse complement strand
ATCACCGGAAACGGCCCAATCAGTCTTTACAGTAATACGGATTGGGGTATTCGCCATTAGAGCAATTTGCTTTTTAAGCTGAAAAACCGGGGTTTATACCCCGGTTTTTTTTAGCATGAATTTTCCATGCAGGGTTACAGTGTTTTTATCTTTTCGACCTGTTCCCGGAGTTTGTCCAGGGCAGATTGCGCCTCAACCAGCTTCAGCTTTTCTTTCTCAACAACCTCTGCAGGGGCCTTGCCAATAAATTTTTCATTGCCGAGTTTGCCTTTAAGCCTTTCTGTTTCCTTGTTCAATTTGTCGATTTCTTTCTGCAGTCTGGCAAGCTCTGCATCAACATCAATCAGGCCGGCCATTGGCACGAGAATTTCCATGTGTCCGGCGAGTGCAGTTGCAGACATTGGCGCGTCATCTGCTTCTTCAAGCCAGATGACCTTGTCGAGATTTGCGAGTTTTCTGAGGAAATTCCTGTTCTCCTCCAGCCGCTGTTTATCTTCTGCACGCCCGTTTCTGAAATAGATGTTCAAGGCCTTGTTAGGGGCGATATTCATTTCACCACGAATATTGCGAATGCCGAGAATGATACTTTGCAGCCAGAGTATATCTGCTTCTGCCTTCTCGTTAATGAGGGATGAATCGGCAGATGGGTAGGGTTGCAGCATGATGGTGTCCCCCGATTTTCCGGCAAGTGATTTGACCCTTTGCCAGACTTCTTCAGTGATGAAGGGCATCATCGGGTGGCACAGTCTCAATGCGGCTTCAAGAACCCGAATCAGTGTGCGTCTTGTCCCTGTCTTCAGTGCGTCACTGGCAGACTCATCCCACAATACCGGTTTAGACAGTTCAAGATACCAGTCACAATATTCGTTCCAGATGAATTCATAGATGGCCTGTGCTGCAAGGTCGAAACGAAAATTTTCGAGATTCTCGGTTACTGTTTTTTCAGTGAATTGCAGGCGCGAGATGATCCAGCGATCGGCGAGACCAAGCTCATAATTGTCGTTATTATCCTCGCCGCAATATTGGTTTTCACAGTTCATCAAAACATAGCGGGAGGCATTCCATATCTTGTTACAGAAATTACGAAAGCCTTCTATTCGGCCTATGTCAAATTTTATATCCCTGCCTGTTGAAGCCAGGGACAAGAAGGTGAAGCGAAGCGCGTCTGTGCCATAGGCGTTGATACCTTCGGGAAATTCCTTGCGTGTCTGTTTTTCAATTTTGGCAGCATCCTGTGGGCGCATCAGACCGGTTGTTCGTTTTTTTACCAGGCTTTCCAGGTCGATACCATCGATCAGGTCTATCGGGTCCAGTACATTGCCTTTTGATTTTGACATTTTTTGGCCCTGACTGTCCCGCACCAGACCGTGAACGAACACTTTTTTGAAAGGTACTTGCGGTTTGCCGTTTTCGTCCCTGATAAAGTGCATGCTCATCATGATCATACGGGCTACCCAGAAAAAGATAATGTCAAACCCGGTGACCAGTACATCGGTTGAATGAAAGGTTTTCAGCGCTTCGGTATTCTCCGGCCAGCCCAGTGTTGAGAAGGTCCACAATCCCGAACTGAACCAGGTGTCGAGAACATCCTCGTCCTGCCTGAGTTTTGTTTCCGGGGCAAGCTTGTGTTTGCTGCGCACTTCTTCCTCATTGCGTCCTACATAAACACTGCCAGTGCTGTCGTACCAGGCCGGGATACGATGCCCCCACCAGAGTTGTCGTGATATGCACCAGTCCTGAATGTCCCGCATCCATGAGAAGTACATATTCTCATATTGCTTTGGTACAAATTCGATCTGGCCGTCTTCTACGGCCTTGATTGCTGCTTTTGCCAGTGGTTGGGTGCTCACATACCATTGGTCAGTCAGCCACGGTTCGACAATCACGCCGGACCTGTCGCCGCGAGGTACTTTCAGTGTATGCGGGTCGGTTTTTACCAGCCAGCCTTCATCTTCCGCCTGTTTCAGAATTCGTTTTCGGGCTTCGGTTCTGTCCAGTCCGGCATAGCCTGCAGGTGCCGTTTCTGTTTCGAGCTCCTTGTAAGTGCCGCAAGCAAGATGGGTAAAATCAGCGAGTATTCTGGCATCGCGATCAAAGATGTTGATCAGTGGCCGCTGGTGCCTGTTGCCCAGCTCAAAATCGTTGAAATCATGGGCCGGTGTGATTTTGACAACACCGGTTCCAAATGCTTCATCAACATAGCTATCGGCAACAACGGGCACCAGTCTGCCAGTAATGGGCAGTTTTATTTTTTTGCCGATGAATGACCGGTATCGCTGGTCGTCGGGGTTGACAGCGACAGCGGTATCCCCAAGCAGGGTTTCCGGGCGTGTTGTTGCCACAACCAGGTGATTGCTGTCATCTTCAAGTGAATACTTGAAGTACCACAGAGCGCCTTGCTCCTCCTCATTGATGACCTCGAGGTCGGAGATCGCAGTGTGAAGTTTGGGGTCCCAGTTAACCAGTCGTTTGCCACGATAGATCAGGCCCTCCTCATAAAGGCGCACAAAAGCTTCCTTTACCGCGTTTGACAAGCCCTCATCCATCGTGAAGCGTTCTTTGGACCAGTCGACCGACGAGCCGAGTCGTCGGATCTGCCGCGTGATGGTGCCACCGGATTCAGCCTTCCATTCCCACACTTTTTTGATGAAATTTTCACGCCCCAGGTCGTGTCGGGTCATGTCTTCAAGGCCAAGCTGGCGTTCAACAACCATTTGCGTGGCAATGCCTGCGTGGTCGGTGCCAGGTTGCCAAAGTGTATTGTCGCCCTGCATGCGATGAAAACGGGTCAGGCAATCCATTACGGCATTGTTAAACCCGTGGCCCATGTGCAGGCTGCCGGTAACATTCGGTGGGGGGATCATGATACAGAAGGGCTTGCCGCTGCCCGATGGTGAAAAGTAGCCGTTTTCTTCCCAGCGTTTATACAGCGTGTGTTCTATAGCATGTGGCTGATAGGTTTTGTCCATCATTGAATAAGCCCTGTTTGGTAAAACAAAGTTAAGGTCGCTGGTTACACAGATTTTGGCGTGTAACCATACAGGCTCGAGGGGTTGCCCCGTAGCAAAGCAGGCGATTATACCGCAGCAGCGGTGAGAGTCATGGGCAAAAGAGAATAATCTGCCTCGAAAAGCAAAAGAAACACCTGGCGGTAAAAATCCAGCGGAGCAAAGATTCAGTTTTTATTTTTGATTGGCTATATCTTTTAACAGGATGGTCAGTTGTTGGCGGAGCTCGGCCTCCATTTTGGGTAAATATTCGCGAATCAGGGCCTCGACAAGGTCTTCCGGTTTGAGGAGTTCGTGCAAGGGAATCTCCTGGATCTTTCTGGTCAACTGCGGGTTTTGTGGTCTGGCGGTAGCAGGTTTGTCGGTACCTTGCCCCAGTGTTGGAAGGGTGGGAATCTTGTCATCATCGCTTTCAGGCGTTTTACCACTTGCGGGTTTTTCCGGTATCAGTGTCGGAATATCAGGTTCGGGTTCCTTTTTGGGTTTCGGTACCGGTTTTGATGCCTTGCCCAGTTCCAGCGATTCCAGTTCTGCAAGGGCGCGTTTCATCGAATCGGTATAGTCGTTTTTGGAAATATCCTTGCTCGACAGAATCACATCAGAAAGGTCGGGTGATTCAGTCACCGGCAGCAGGGTAGGGATCGACGGGTCACCAAGGTTGTTGGTCTCGTTATCGCCTCGTCCCCTTGAGTCATTGAGCATTTTTTTTATCGACTCGAGCTCATTCAGTAAATCGTCAGTAGATTCCTGGTCTTTGTCAGCCATGAAACGCACCTTGTCCCTAATTTATTTTGTGTGATTCTAACGGATAACCACGGCTTTGGTAAAATTTCCAGTTCAGACGCGATGTTTCAAGCATGCCCTTTTCCTGACAGACTATTTCGGCAACTCGTTCAAAACGACTGAAGAACTCCGGAATATCAGTGCCCAGATTGATCATCACATCGTGGTGACTGCCCGGGTCATTGCCATAGCCGATTTCAATTTGCTCATGGTTTTTTGGCTGATCATGGCGAATGCTGTGGGGAATAAAGCTGTCAGGTTTTTCTTCCCATAATAGTTGGTCAACCAGTTCTGCCGAGATCAGGTCCGGTACATGAATATAGATATCGTGACCGCGTTTCCATATCTTGTCGATCAAACGACAGGCAAAAGAAAGGCGCGATTCCAGTGCGCTATCGGCGAGAATGTAAAAGTCGACTCGTGTCATTGAAAACCGGCTTTTTGCAGAAGATAGTGCATCAATAGGCCCACAGGTCTGCCTGTTGCACCTTTTTCGGCCCCGCTGTTCCAGGCTGTTCCGGCAATATCCAGATGAGCCCACGGGTATTTTTTGGTGAAACGCGAAAGAAAGCAGGCGGCAGTGACGCTACCGGCATTACGGCCACCGATGTTGGCGATGTCGGCGAAATTACTGTCGAGTTGTTTCTGGTACTCATCCCAGAGAGGCATGTGCCAGGCTTTGTCTTCGGCTGCTTGCCCCGCTTGCAACAGTTCGTTTGCCAGCTTGTCCTGATTGCTGTAAAGACCGTGAGCATGGTTACCCAGTGCAATAACACAGGCACCGGTGAGTGTGGCAATATCGATAACTGTCTCCGGTTGAAAGCGTTCTGCATAAGTCAGTGCGTCACATAATACGAGCCGGCCTTCGGCATCGGTGTTGAGTATTTCGATGGTTTGGCCACTCATGCTGGTAACGATGTCGCCGGGCTTGGTTGCCTGACCGCTGGGCATATTCTCTGCTGCAGCGATAATACCTATCACATTGATGCGGGGTTTCAATTCTGTCAGGGCTGTCATGCAGCCAATCACGCTGGCGGCACCACACATATCGAATTTCATTTCGTCCATTGCGGCACCCGGTTTGATGCTGATGCCACCGGTGTCGAAGGTAATGCCTTTGCCAACCAGTACCACCGGCTTGTCACTTTTTGCAGCACCCTGGTAGGACATGATGATCAGTTTTGCCGCTTGTTTGCTGCCGGCACTCACCGAGAGCAGGGCATTCATTTTCAGGCTTTTCATTTTTGCTTCGTCAAGAACGGTTGTGCTTATCATTTTGTTTGTGCGTGACAGTGCTTTTGCCTGATTGGCGAGAAAAGCAGGTGTGCAGATATTGCCGGGCAAATCGCCTAGTCTTCTTGCCGTATTTATGCCAAGGCCGTTTGCCTTACCTGTAGCAATGCCATGCTGGATGTTTTTTTGTGAGGATTTGCTGCGTGCACTGATGCTGAGCTTCAGTGTATGCGGCTTGTTATTGTGTCGTGTCTTGAGTTCACCAACATGGTGGAAAACAGTCGAGAATATTTCGCAGCAGTGATGCGCTTGCGTTTTCAGGTCGATGCCTTCGTCATTGAGACACAGGGTGGCGCGAGGTATTTTTTTCTGTTTGAGTACCCTGGCAATGTGTCGCATATCGGCACGAAAAGATCTTGCTGTCATGTTTTCTCTTTTGCCCAATCCAAAAAAAAGCAGGCGCTTGGCTTTTATACCGTCGATGGTGTTGGGAAGCAGCAGGTGGTGAGCATGCTTGGGATTGATGTCGCCCTGTTTGAGCAACTGTTGAATCCAGTTTCCCGAGAGAGCATCCACCTCTTCGGCGACGCCAGTCAGTGGCGCGTTGTCATACACGGGTATGAGCAGACATTCGGTATTTGATTTCAGGGGTGAAGTGGTTGTTACAGCAAAATCCATGATGTTTCCCGATAAAAAGAATAAATGACTAACAGAAGCGGCTTGCATAGTTTACGATATAGCCTGTGATTAACAAGCTGCATTTATTGTATTTCAGGCATCTTACCGCATGATTTTTTACCGTTATATCGCGAAGGAAATACTGCAGTCCATGCTGGCGGTCAGCCTCGTCCTGCTGATTGTGTTGCTCAGTGGTCGCTTTATCAAATACCTTGCAGATGCAGCAACGGGTGAGCTTGACCCCGATCTGCTGTTTACCCTCATGCTTTGCCGGGTGCCCGGCCTGCTTGAACAGATATTGCCGCTTGGGCTTTTTCTCGGCATTTTGCTGGTACTTGGGCGAATGTATGTTGAGAACGAAATTTCCGTTTTTTTTGCTACCGGCAACAGCCGCAATGATTTGCTGCGCATAACCATGGTTCCTGTCGCACTTGTTGCTGTGATTGTTGCTGTGATCAGTCTCTATGTGACCCCGCTGGGTATCAGTTATTCCGAAGCACTGCTCAATCAGCAGAATACCCGTTCTGAGCTGGAGCAGCTTGAAGCGGGGCGGTTCCAGATGTTGAGAGGTGGCAAGGGCGTTATTTATACCGAAGGTTTTGACAAGGAAAGTGGTCGTCTCAAGGAAGTTTTTATCGCCAGCCAGAACAATATCGGCGCAAAAGGTGAAACCATTCTTGTGGCCAGCCAGGGGTGGCAAAAAATTGATGAGATCACCGGTGAGCGCTATCTTATGCTCGAAAAGGGGTTTCGTAACAAGGGTGTCCCCGGTGAGGCGAGCTACGAAGTTACCACATTCAGACAATATGCCCAGCGTGTTCCACCCATTGAAAATGCAGGTCTCAGAAGGCTTAAGGAAGATTCCCTGTCAACCGGGGAGCTGTGGCAGTCTCCCAATATTGATTATAAGGCTGCATTGCAATGGCGCTTTTCACTTCCTTTGGTGTTGCCCATTATTGCATTGCTCGCTATTGCACTGAGCAAAACATCGCCTCGGCAGGGGCGTTTTATCAAAATACTTCCCGGCATCATTATTTATATGCTCTACATGGTTGCTCTTAATCTGGGAAGGGATGCGATGATAAAAGGGCAGATACCTTCATGGATGGGGTTATGGTGGGTACATTTACTGTTTTTGTCAGTAGCCTTGTTTGCTTATAACTTCGATTATATCTATCGTCGTTATTTTGCCTGGCAGGAAGGTGGTTAGGTGCCGTGAGGTTGTATTCGAACTATATTGCAAAATCCATTCTGGCTTCGGTTTTTCTGGTTTTATTGATCATCGTTGCCATTAATCTGCTGGCCCTGATTATTGACGAGGTGCAAGACATAGAAGGCGCCTATGGTTTTGCCGAGATGTTATGGTTTTCTGTGTGTCGTATACCGGGTTTCATGGTCGAGAATATTCCGTTTGCCTGTCTGGTGGGTGCCATTGCCGGGCTTGGCATGTTGGCCAGCAGTAATGAATTGACCATCATCAGGGCAAGTGGTGTATCGATTGCCCGTATCGTCTGGATGGTTTTCAAGCCACTGATGGTTGTTATTGTACTGGGCATTTCTGTTTCGCAGATTTCTCCCGGGCTCGATCGTGATGCCAAAACGCACCGCGATGATCTGATCGAACAGGATAATGCTTCACGGTATCTGTCATGGAACGGTGTCTGGAGTAAGGAGGGTAACAGTTATATTCGTTTCAATAATGTTCAGCCCAATGGTCGCGTCTTTGGCTTGACGCGTTATGAATTTGACCAGAACAAGGCGTTGATCAGTGCCGAATTTTCCCGTGAAGCAAATTACAGTAACAATCATTGGCAACTCAAGGATGTGGAAAAAACCCGCTTTTACCCGGACAGAACAGAAGTAGAAAGAAAACCGGAAGCCAGTTGGGAAACGCCCATGTCGCCAGATGTGCTTGTACTGATTACCAATGACCCTGAAGACCTCACCTTGAAAGAATTGTGGCGTTATATTGCCTATCTGGGACAGGAAGGCCTGGATGACCGCAAGCACTGGCTGGTTCTCTGGCAAAGGCTGTTGCAACCGCTCGTTATTTTCAGTCTGGTGCTTGTTGCTATTTCCTTTATTTTTGGCCCCTTGCGGCAGGTGACAATGGGGTCGAGGGTTTTTGCCGGTGTTGTTTTCGGTGTTGTTTTCAAAATGGTGGCAGACATGCTGGGTGCATCCAGCGTAGTCTTCAAGTTTGACCCGCTGCTGGCGGTGTTGTTGCCGGTGGTTTTTTGTCTGTTGCTGGGTGCTTATCTGTTAAGGCAGGTACGATAGCCACAGGCTGGCCGGTAGGGCAATCT
>JAGRJA010000451.1 GCA_020443005.1 Pseudomonadales bacterium | reverse complement strand
GGCACAACCACTCCACCCGACTCATGGTCATTTCCCGCTTCGACTGCGGCAACTTTCCGGGGCGCTGGCGTTTTGACGGCACTTGTTTCCGCAAGCGCTCTGGCCGAAAAGGTTTCCGGCTTACGGCGTCGGTAGCGGATGCGGCATGGTGCAAAAGGCTGCACAATCATTTGCGAATAATCATCCTGATAGGTGTCGCTGGGCATAGCCAACTCAAATTCATAACGGCGAAGCAGAATACAGAAAATGGCTTTTATCTGAAAAAGTGCAAAAGCGTTACCTGAACATTTGTGCTTGCCCCCACCGAAGGGCTGATAGGCATCGAGGTTTTTGTCTTCGTGACGATCGGCATCGTAGCGATGAGGATCAAAGGTATCAGGATCGGGAAAATACTTCTCCATACGCTGTGTCACCGGCGGGGATGCCCACACCATGTCGCCTTTTTTTATCGTATATTTACCCACCTTCAGTTCCTGCTCTACCTGTCGCATCAACACAATCAACGGCGGATGCAAGCGCAAAACCTCCTTGATCACATTTTCAAGCCTGGGCACCTCACGCAGACTCTGGAAAGTCACTTCGCCATCAACACCAAAAAGACCATCAATTTCATCGCGAACCTCCTTCATCAAATCAGGCTGTTTCAGCAACTCGATCAATACCCATGCAGCGGTACCCGAACTGGTATGGTGACCGGCAAAAATTGCGCCCAACAACATGCCGGTAATTTCACTGTCAGTCAGCTTTGTACCATCCTTATATGTGGCATCGATAAAAGTCTGAAACATATCGTCCGGCTTTTCTGCCTGCTGCTTGCGTTTTTTGATGATGCTTCCCACCAAAGCCTGTAACTTTGCACGCGCCTTGTCACGCTTTCTGAAAGAAGGTATCGGCAGGTTCGGAAAGTGATAGGCCAGCGGGTTAACACCTTTCTCAAGATCGTGATAAATGTCGGCAAACTCGCTACTCATTTCATAACGAAACTCCCTGCCCAGCAAACAGTGGCTTGCCGTGTTGATGGTTAACTGCTTGAAGAAAGAAACCGCTTCTATCTCGCCAATATCCCCCCAACCAGCAATAATATCCTCAACCTCCTTAACCACCTTGATGGAATGGGTTTTCATTGCATCAATCATTAACGAAGGCATCAGCATGCGAAGCTGTTCATTTTTTCGTTCTATTGGCGCATCAAAAATAATGCCTTCGCCAAAGATCGGGGTCATCAGTTTATAAGCAGCCGACTGGTCCAGTTGTTCGTCGGGTGCCCGATAAAAAGCATTGCTCGCTTCGGCCCCGGTCAGCAGCACAATATCCTGATTGAGCATCTTGAAAGAGATGACTTCACCGCCTTCCTGACTGGCACGCTTCATGAACCCGTAAGGATTCGTAGCAAACTCCACCATATGCCCCAACAGCGGCAGACCACCCGGCAATACAGGTGGCGGCTGCCCACCAACATGCTCATAGCCGGATTTTTTTATACCCTTGTCAATAGCGGCTCCAGACATCTTTTCACCCCTCAGCGGAAGCACATAACTCATTCCCGACCGATACTATACACTTTTACTAAATGTGTAAACATGTATAATAGCCTCACACTGAAAATCAAAGCCGGTTCATTCCATGTCAACCCGACAAAACAAAAGTCAACACAACATGCCGCCAAATAACGGCAGCCGTAACGAAACGCATCAAAAACTGCTGGACGCGACCCTGTGCTGCATTGATCGCTGGGGGGTTGAAAAAACCAGCCTGAACGACATCGCCAAGGAAGCCGGTGTCACCCGTCCAACCGTTTACAGCTATTTCACCAACAAGGACGAATTGATACAGGCTGCCATGTTGCAGGTCGGGAAACAGTTCGGTGAAAAACTTTTCCGGCACTTCAACCGTTTCAAGACACCGGAAGAACGAATGCTTGAAGCTGTTTTTTTCACCTACAAAATGCTACCCAAAGAACCCTACCTCGGGCTCGCCATTGGCAACGACATGGCGCAGCACATCAATGAGCGCGCAATTTCTGCCGAGGAAAGCAAGGTCATTCGCCTCGCGCTTTTTTCCGAAATTCTGATGCAGGATAAAAAATACATGAAAGACATTGAAGAAATCGCCGAAGTTGCTACCCGATTTGTTTTGTCACTTCTGGTCGTTGAAGGGCCTTGCAAACGCACCGACAAGGAAACCTATTCATTTTTGAAACGCCGACTCCTGCCGGCACTGGGCATGACACTATAAGCCCGTTACATGAATTAAAACCGGAGTTATAACGGAGCGGAGCAAACAATGACGCAAGGCAAATCTCACCTGCTTGAAGGAAAAAACATCATTGTAACCGGATCCAGCATGGGTATCGGTCAGGCGGTAGCCATCACGCTTGCTGAAGAAGGCGCCAATGTTGTATTGAATGCCCGCGGCCAGCAAGGCCTGAGTGAAACCATGGCACTCATGCCCGCCAATCGCATCGGCAAGGTGGTCAGTTATTGCGGCTCGGTTGCCGATTATGCTCTTGCAGGCCAGCTTGTTGAAAGCTGTATGGATCACTTTGGCCACATCGATGGACTCATCAACTGCGCCGGCATAGCTGAACCGCAGGGTTCCTCTATACTCGATATTGCCGTCGAAGACTGGCAGGAGCTTATTAATGTTCACCTGCACGGCACATTCAATACTTGTCGCCATGCTGCACCGCTCATGAAACAACAGGGCCATGGCTCCATTATCAACACCAGTTCCCACGCCTTCATGGGCATGTACGGTGGCACTGGCTATGCTGCAGGCAAAGGCGGCACCAACAGCCTGAGTCTGGCACTATCGATGGACCTGAAAGAACACGGCATCAATGTCAATGTAATATGCCCAGGCGCAAAAACACGGCTCAGCACTGGCGAGGATTATGAAAATCTGATCGGCGACCTCAACAGGCGCGGTCTGCTTGACGATAGTCTGATGGAGGCCTCCCTCAACCCGCCAGATCCATCCTATGTTGCTCCACTCTATGCCTACCTTGCTTCCAGCCATGCCAAAGAGATTACCGGCAGAATTTTCTGGGCAGCAGGCGGCTATATCGGCCTGTTTCATCGCAACCCGGATCAGCTTCTGGCTTTCAAGGATCACGAAACCAGCCCACCCTGGAAAATGCAGGAGCTGATCACCAAACTTCACAGAAAAGACCTGCAGAAAATTGAAGAAACCTGCAATGTTATCCTCAGCACCAATAACTGCCGCCTTCTCGTCAAGCAAAAACTGTTATTGAAAATCGCCAACGCCGCACCCGTTCAATGGTTAATGCGCCTGAAAAATTAATCTGCGGCTTCATTGATAAAAAACAGGTTTTTTAAATACCCCATTAGCAATAATGAACCCAAGAGGGAAATACAGGGGTATAAGTCATGTTTGAGGAGCACCAAAAAACGCTGGCCACAAGCCTGGAAAAAGCCATAGAAAAAAATGGCAAGCAGGCACTGGGCATCAGTATGTTCGACCATTTCTTTATGCGCTTCCCCGAAGCCAGGAAATTTTTTGAAGATACCTGTTTGGCCGATTTCGCCGATGTGAAATTCAGGCTTATCAGCGACCATATCGTTGACTCGGTGGCACACCCCGACTATGCCACCTACAACCTGATCAGTGAGATTTATCGCCACCGTTACTTCGATGTTCACGATGCAGACTATTTTTACGGTTTTGTCGATGCGCTTTGCGAAGCTATAAACGATGCACTCAAGGAACAGTGGACACCGCTTCAGGATGAGCACTGGAACGAAGCCCGTCTGGCAGCGAAGGCCGCGATACAGCAGGCTTTCAGGGAAGCGGGTGATTGAATTGCCACGACCCGGGTAAACAAACTGACAGGGAACAACCAGAAATCAGGCCGCAAACCTGCAATACCGGAATGCGCTAGAGGTTTTTCCAGTAAATGAAATACCAGTAAACAAGACCACTGGTGCTCAGGTTCAGCAAAAACACCAGCAACATCAGCAACGAGAGTTTTTTTTCAGATAAAATAGCCTGAACGACTTGTGCAGAAGAGCCGATAATCAGGCCCATGGATGCAAGCACAAAAAGACCCCGGGTAAAATCCTCATTCATTATCATGATCGCACCAAGATAATGATTCAGTATTCCAGCAAACATCACCACCGGCGCCAGAACCAACCCGTAAAGTACAGACAAGCGCTCACCAATACTCATGAGCCACTGCCTTTAGTGTCTTCACCAAAATACCGCTGAAACCTGTTCATCCACACATCCTTTTTCACAGCTCGAAAATTAAACTGCCCTGATCCCCTTACACACTTTGTCGATTGCATGAATATAACACGGTAATTTCCAATTGATACAATACCGACCTTTTCATCTGGATTTTGACAAATCGGTTTTCAGGTTTGGCATCAGGAAATCATCAGGGTGTATCATCACCTCTTTTTACCGACCAACGACAAATGAAACCAGCACTCCTAACCAGCACCTATAACAGCCAACAGGACAGGCAAACATTTCTTGGGCTCATGAAACCACTCGCCGATCTCCGTGTCAGGGTGTTTCGCGAATACCCCTATCTCTATCAGGGAACAGCCGAGGCAGAGGAAAAATACCTGCAACCCTATCTTGATTCCACCGCCGGTTTTCTGGTCACTGTCAGAGACGGGGAACACATTGTAGGAGCCTCAACCGCGCTCCCGCTTGTCGATGCAGACACACCTTTCCAGGACGCCTTCACACAACACAACCACGACCCGTCAACCGTATTTTATTTCGGTGAATCTGTTTTGCTCCCAGACTATCGGGGGCGTGGCACCGGGCATACCTTTTTTGCAGAAAGAGAAAATTTTGCCCGCCAACAGGGTTTCCGGAAAACAGCATTTTGTGCTGTCGTAAGGCCCGACAATCATCCACGAAGACCTGCTCTTTACCATGAACTCGCCCCCTTCTGGACATCAAGGGGGTATCGCAAACAAGACGGCCTGATTTGCCACTATTACTGGCTGGAAACAGGCCACACAGAGGAAACCGCCCACGAAATGCAGTTCTGGCTAAAAACCCTGTGATAATCGCAAATCCAAATCAACAAAAACTGTGCTGTATCAATAACTGCAACAAATAGCGCATATATCCTTGAGCCTATTCGCGTTATAAATACGCTACAGTCTGCATCCATAAAAACATACAGGGGTTTATCATGTCTCAATGTCCTTTCCGCAATACGCTTGACCCGGATATCTTCACCGACGGCAAGCATCACCAGATCTTTGCCGATATTCGTGAACGGGGAGGCGCACTGGCAAAAATTGATGACCCGATTGAAAACATCCCCTACTGGTCGGTGATGAAACGCGATCTGGCTGATTACATCTGCAAACACCCGCTGGCTTTTTCCAG
>JAGRJA010000450.1 GCA_020443005.1 Pseudomonadales bacterium | reverse complement strand
GCCGTACAAGCACATATTTTGGAATTAACAGCCGTACAGGCCAAAACAGCCAATGCACACTTGGATGAAGCTGAAATAACTTCCATGGTTGATGAAGCACTTGATTGGGCTCGTCATCGTTAATGAGAGTTGTTCTGGATACCAATATTCTGTTCAGTGCGCTGATTTCGCCACATGGCACACCCGATAGAATTTACCGCGCCTGGCGTACTGCGCGTTTCGAAATCGTCACCTCACTGGTACAACTGGATGAGATCCGTCGAGCCAGTCGATACCCTAAATTACAGGCTGTTTTGCAACCAGCCAAAGTCGGGACCATGCTCAATAATTTGCAACGGGCCATCGTTTTGGAGCGATTGACAATTGAGCATGAAGCCGATGATCCTGATGATGCTTTTTTGTTAGCAATGGCATTGGCTGGTGATGCGGATTATCTGGTCACTGGTGATCGACGCGCGGGTTTATTGCAACGGGGCCATATTGGGCGGACGCGGATTGTAACCCCAGCCATTTTCTGCGCGGAGGCGCTGTGACCTCCGCCTATTGGCTTTTTGGGATCAATAATACCGAATATTTCCCAACACGCCCTTCTTATACCCTCTCGAGGTAGCCCATGCAGTCCACACGCCAAGGACGAATACAGATCCTCACCGCGACAGAAATCGATGATCTCTATCGACGGCCAGAGTTCAATCAGACAGAACGTGAAGAGTTTTTCTCCCTCGATACCCTGGCGCTCGGGCATGTCCGAAAAATGGAAAAACTCGAATCAAAGATCCATTTCATTCTTTTTATTGGTTATTTCCGCTCAAAACCGGTCATTCCTCAGTTTCACTTAAGGGATGTCAGACAAGATGTCCGTTATATCTGCCAGACCTACTTTGCCGGTGCAAAACCGCAATACACGATATTGCCTAAATCAACCCGCTCCAGACTGATGAATCAGGTGATTGATTTCCTCGGGTTTGAACAATTGACACCACAAACCTCAGTACGTCTGGCAACACGGTTGCAGGATGTGGCAACCATATACAACAATCCCCGCTATATCTTTGATGAATGTATGGCCTTTTTGGGGCAACAGCGCATTGCGCTGCCAGCCTATTCATCGTTACAGGATTTTGTCACTCAGGCAATGAGCACCGAGCGGCAACGGACGGAACAGATCCTTTCTCAGAATATGTCGAGAAACGCAGTCAGGACACTTCAGTCCATAATGGCTGATAAAGGACTTCTCAACAGCCTGGCCGGATATCAGGGGTCAGCCCGGGGATTTTCACCATCGGAGCTGGATCGAGAGCTACAGACACATCAGACGATAAAAGCACTATATCCAGAGCTGAAGCAGTTACTCGATACACTCAGTCTTTCCCGGGGAAACATGCTTTATTATGCATCCTTGGTGAAACACCGATCCGTTTACAAACTACGACGAACCCCAAAATGGCAGGGTCGACTTTATTTGATCTGTTACCTGTTTTTTCGCTACAGAGAAAACAACGATAAACTGGTGACGGCGTTCAGTTATCTGGTGAACAAATATAGCCTGGCAGCGAAAGCCTTTGCCCAACAAAAGGTGGCGGAAGAGCTGGAAGTTATCCGGAAAAAACTCAAGGATGCAGGCAGTATTTTACACTTTTTCGTAGATGATTCGCTGGACGATGCAACGCCCTTTGGTGAGATCCGCAAGCAGGCGTTTTCATTTATTGACTCAGATGATATCAGGAAGATCAGCCAGCATCTTCATCAGAAAGATTTTGATCTGGAGAGTTATCAATGGCAGTACACCGATGATCAGGCCCGAAAAACAGCTAACTCCCTGCGCAAACTGTTTATTTCTATCGACATCGAGTGTGATGTCGGCCAGCAGCTTTGGGCTGAACAGATCACACACGCCAAAGCAGAGCTGACGCAGCAGCGAAGTATTAAGACAATCGATCGCGAGCTGATCCGTCTTCGCGACCAAATTTACCTGCTTGATGAAGATGAAGTAAATCCCCGGCGATTTGAGATTTATCTCTATCAGAAAGTAGTACGTATGCTGGAGCAAGGCCGGATTTTTGTGAGCGAAAGCGAACAGAATAAACGCCTGGACGATGATTTGATCAAGATAGATATCTGGAACAGAGAAAAGCAGGATCTGATTGAGAAAACTGGTCTGGAAAGGCTTCATCAGCCGATTGCTCAGACCTTGAAGGAGCTGGAATATAATTTCAACAATCTTCTGACGCGGGTAACGGCTAACATCAACGCCGATGCCAATGATTTTGTTAAATGCCTGCCACGATCCAACCGGCTGACATGGAGCCTTGCAAACCGTCGCTGGAAATCCAGTATCGATAATCCCGTATACAGCCAGCTCCGGCATATGGGTATTATTGAAATCATGGATTATGTCAGCCGGAAAACAGGTTACCTGAATGCATTTGAGGGGCTTTCATCCCAAAAGAGAAATACCGAAGCAAGAGAAGGCGATCTCATTGCCTGCCTATTTGGTAACGGAGCTAATTATGGCCTCCATAAAATCGCATCTGTTTCCGATCGTAGCGTCGGCGCGCTCCGGTCGGTCAATGATAGCTATATCCGGCCAGAAACAGTCCACGCTGCGAATGATTCCATTTCGAACGCTATCGCCAGGTTGCCGATATTCAAATACTACACCATTAATGAGACTGCGCCGTTTGGCAGTATTGACGGGCAAAAACATGCCTGCCGGATCAACACGTTCAAAGCCCGATTTTCTGCCAAATATTTCAGAAAGGGAAAAGGCGTGTCAGCCATGACCCTGGTTGTCAATCATGTTCCCGTGAATACAACTGTTAATGCTCTCAATGAATACGAAGGTCATTTCGCTTTTGATCTGCTCTATAACAACAGCAGCGACATTCAACCGGGCTCCGTCGCAACAGATACTCATGGAGTCAATAACATAAATTTCGCACTTCTGGATATTTTTGGATACCAGTTTTCGCCGCGTTACGCTCGGTTCAAGCGGGTTTTTGAAGAAATGTTTGATGTTTCATTAGGAGAGGAACTGCATATTGCGTTGAAAAAACCGATCAAACATCAACTGATCGAGGATGAATGGGAGCACATTCAGCATATTATCTGTTCCCTCAGTCGAAAGGCGACTGATCAGAGTACAGTGGTGAAAAAATTATCCAGTAACAAACGTAGTAGTCGAACGCTGACCGCATTGCGGGAATATGATCGGCTGATCAAGAGCCTTTACGTGCTGGAGTATGTCGATAATCAGACATTGAGGCAGTTTGTTCAGCACGCATTAAACCGTGGTGAAGCCTATCACCAATTGAGAAGAGCAATCGCTTCTGTTAACGGTAATCAGTTTCGAGGCGGGAACGATTACGAAGTGGAGCTGTGGAATGACTGCGCCCGGCTAATTGCCAATTGTATCATCTACTATAATTCCGCACTGCTGTCCGGACTGGTTGAAAAATTCGAGACCCAGGGAAATCAGGAGGTGGTCAGTCTGTTATCAAACCTGTCTCCGGTCGCCTGGAATCATATCCAGCTCGCGGGCAATT
>JAGRJA010000449.1 GCA_020443005.1 Pseudomonadales bacterium | reverse complement strand
TTCCTGCGGATGACTTGACTGACCCTTCACCGGCAACGACATTCTCTCACCTTGATTCAACAGTAGTATTGTCGCGTGATATTGCTGCAAAAGGTATTTACCCGGCGGTAGACCCGCTTGACTCAACCTCACGACAGCTGGATCCGCTGGTAATTGGCCAGGAACATTATGATGTGGCTCGAGGCGTACAGTCGGTTCTTCAGCGTTATAAGGAGCTCAAGGATATTATTGCAATCTTGGGCATGGACGAATTATCTGAAGAAGATAAACAGGCTGTAGATCGTGCTCGGAAAATTGAGCGTTTTCTGTCTCAACCGTTCACAGTCGCAGAAGTTTTCACTGGCTCTCCAGGCAAATATGTTTCACTCAAGGATACGCTGGCAGGCTTCAGTGGTATTCTTAAGGGTGACTATGATCACCTTCCGGAGCAGGCTTTCTATATGGTGGGTTCGATTGATGAAGCCGTCGAGAAAGCCAAGAAACTTTAAGGTAATTTTTGAGGCACACTTATGTCAGCCATAGCTGTTCATTGCGATATCGTCAGCGCAGAAGAAGAGATTTATTCCGGTCTCGTTGAAAGCGTTATGGTCACTGGTGCTCTTGGTGAAATGGGAGTGAACTATGGCCATGCTCCCTTGCTGACGAGTTTGATACCGGGGCCTGTGCGGGTAGTTAAGCAAGGCGGGGAAGAAGAAGTGTTTTATGTATCGGGCGGGTTTCTGGAAGCCCAGCCTTATCAGATAAAAATATTGGCAGATACAGCTATCCGTGCGGATGATATCGATGAGGCCGCTGCAGAAGAGGCCAAAAAGAAAGCAGAGCAGGATTTTGCCAATCAAAGTGCTGATATTGATTACTCCAGGGCATTGGCTGAGGCAGCCGCTCAGTTGAGAACCATCCAGGAACTGAGAAAGAAGATAAAAAAATAGAGTTGATTCTCTGGCCGGATTTCAAAAAGGGTAGCAATTGCTACCCTTTTTTTGTGGTTTAATTACATTTTTGTGTGAGTTGGTGGTTATGCAAGTTGAAACAATTATTCTGGCTGCCGGGAAGGGAAGCAGAATGAATTCAAGCCTGCCAAAAGTCCTGCACCCGATTGCCGGAAAACCGATGTTGGGCCATGTAGTGGATACTGCCCGCAAGCTGGAAAATAATCATATTTACATAGTTGTCGGGCATGGTGCTGAACAGGTAAAAAAATCATTTTCAGCTGACGAGGTATTCTGGGTTGAACAAGAAGAGCAACTGGGTACTGGGCACGCAGTTTTGCAGGCGCTGCCATTCCTGGATGCTCAAGGGAATACACTGGTTTTGTATGGAGATGTTCCGCTAATTACATTGGAAACATTGCAGAAATTAATCAAACAGGTCGACCAAAACAGTTTGGTTCTTTTGACGACTCAGCTAGACAATCCTCAAGGTTATGGCCGTATTGTCAGAGACAAGAAGGGTGGCGTTATCAGAATTGTTGAGCAAAAAGATGCCTCACAGCAAGAGCTTGAAATTACCGAAATCAATACAGGCATAATGGCAGCCAATACCGCTGATCTCAAAAACTGGTTGGCTCAATTGAACAACAGGAATGCGCAAAAAGAATACTACCTCACAGATATCGTCGAGATAGCCAAATCAGCCGGAAAAGAAATTCGAACCTGTACTACAACACTTGAATATGAAGTTCAGGGCGTAAATGACCGAGAACAACAGGCCGAACTTGAAAAAGTCTGGCAAAAAAACAAGGCATTGGCGTTGATGAAGAAAGGAGTAAGTTTTGCCAGACCGGAGAGTTTCACCTGTCGAGGAAATATTGAAACCGGAGAAGATGTTTTTATCGATGTAAATGTACTTGTTGAAGGTAATGTAACGCTGGGTAATGGCGTAATTATTGGCGCTAACAGTGTGGTCATTGATAGTGAAATTGCCGATGGCGTTATTGTTAAACCCTTTTCTCATATTGAAGGTGCACACATTGGCGAGCAATGTGAAATCGGGCCCTATGCCCGTATCCGCCCTGGCACAGTGTTATCCCGTTCCGTAAAAATCGGAAACTTTGTCGAAACCAAAAAGGCAGTGATTTTGGCCGGAAGCAAAGTAAACCATTTAAGCTACATAGGTGATGCGGAAATAGGAGAGAACTGTAATATTGGAGCTGGCACCATTACCTGCAACTACGACGGTATTGAAAAATTCAGAACGACACTCGGCAACCATGTTTTTATAGGATCAAACAATACTTTGGTAGCGCCTTTAAATCTGGATGACTACAGTTTCACCGCTGCCGGCTCCTGCATAACCGGTGATGTTGAAAAAAATGCATTGGCCATAGCCAGAACGAGGCAAAAAAATATAAAAAACTGGAAGCGCCCTGATCAGCGTGGAGAAAAATAATGTGTGGAATAGTTGGCGCGGTTGCACAACGGAATGTAACTGAAATTCTTGTGGAGGGCCTGAAGAGGCTTGAGTATCGAGGTTACGACTCTGCCGGGGTGGCCTTGCTGACTCAGGCAGGTGATATTCGACTCTGTAAACAGCAGGGAAAGGTGCAAAATATCGAGCAAGCCCTGAAAGCAGAACCGCTAAAAGGGCTGACAGGAATAGCGCATACCCGATGGGCAACCCACGGAAAACCCAGCCAGAAAAATTCTCATCCGCATTGTTCGGGTGATATTGCGATTGTGCACAATGGCATTATCGAAAATTATCAGAGCCTGAAAACCGGTCTGGAAAAGGAGGGTTATATTTTTGAGACCGATACCGATACCGAAGCTGTTGCGCACCTGCTGCATAAAATGGTTAAGCAATATCCCGATGATTTCGTACAGGCAGTCGCTGAAACCAAAAAGCAATTGGTTGGTTCGTATGCAATCGCTGCCATTCACCGTCAGTACCCACACCGGATAGTGGTTACCCGACAAGGCAGCCCTCTGGTCGTCGGGATAGGTTACGGCGAAAATTTTGTTGCTTCAGACCAGCTTGCCCTCAGGCAGGTAACGGACAAGTTCATCTACTTGCAAGAAGGTGATGTTGCCGATGTTACCGACCAGGGTGTCACTATCTATAACAACGGTAGCGTCGTTGAACATCCCGTTATTACACTGGACGAGAAACATGAAGCAGCAGACAAAGGTGAGTATCGTCATTACATGCTCAAGGAGATTTTTGAACAGGTGTCATCGTTGGAAAACACCTTGCAAGGCCGTATAGGTAATGATCACATCATTGAAGAAAGCTTCGGCGCCCGGGCCCGCGATATTTTTGATCGGGTTAAAAGTGTGCAGATTGTGGCTTGTGGAACCAGTTACCACTCGGGTGTTATTGCGAAATACTGGATTGAAGAGATTGCCGGCATACCGTGCAGCGTGGAAATAGCCAGTGAGTTCAGGTATCGAAAAACAGTTGTCCTGGCTGACGCATTGTTTGTGTCAATTTCGCAGTCTGGAGAAACAGCCGATGTGCTGGCAGCACTGCGTGGTGTTGATAAAGCGGACTATATTGCCACTTTTTGCGTCTGTAATGTGGCCAACAGCTCACTGGTCAGGGAAAGTGATTTTTCCCTGATGACGCTAGCCGGGCCGGAAATTGGCGTGGCCTCCACCAAGGCGTTTACTACCCAGCTAGTTTGTCTGCAACTGCTGGCGCTGGCGCTGGCTCGCCGTACGGGCAACAACGAAAAAACAGAAAGAGAGTGGGTTCGGGCCCTTCACCGCTTGCCTGCCTTATGTGGAGAGATTCTTCAATTGGATGCCCGCATCAAGGCGTTATCCAATCAGTTTGCTGAAAAGAATCATGCGCTTTTTCTGGGTCGTGGCACTGAATACCCTGTTGCGATGGAGGGGGCTCTCAAGCTCAAGGAGATCTCCTACATTCATGCTGAAGCCTATCCCGCCGGTGAATTAAAGCATGGCCCGTTGGCGCTGGTTGATAAGGAAATGCCGGTAATCGCACTGGCGCCGGATAACGATCTCCTCGAAAAAGTGAAATCCAATCTGCAGGAGGTGAAGGCGCGCGGTGGCAAGCTGATTGTTTTCACAGAAGTGCATAAGGATTTTCCTGAAGATGAGGGGTTGGATGTTATCGAATTACCCGATATTCCTCACAATCTGACACCGATAATGTACACGATACCGTTGCAGTTGCTGGCATATCATGTTGCGATTATAAAAGGTACTGATGTCGACCAACCGCGAAATCTTGCCAAGTCGGTGACGGTTGAGTAAACAATACTTGAGATATTGTTGAGGTATCTTGATTGATGTATTTGTGAACACTTGAGTTTTAAAAAAGTGAAAAAAATTTCATTCTTGTAAGCTTGCAAAAAAAATAAGACTTTTTCTTTTAAGGCATAATAAAGTGAAAAGGTTGATTAAAGGATTTGGCAAAGAAAACAGATGAAGAAACGAGAAGAGTCAAGAGAGAACACAAAAAAAATACTATTGGTCATCAGTGGAATGACGCCACAGGTTATAACCGAAACCCTGTTTGCTCTTTGTCACGAACAACAATGGATACCTGACGAAATTCATTTGATTACGACAGTAGAAGGAAAAGATCGGGCATTGCTTCAGTTGGTAAACGGCAGAGGCTACCTTAAACGATTTATTGAAGATTATAAGATAAAAAAACAGATTTTATTCAGTGAAAAAACTATCCATATTATCAGTGACAATACGGGAAGACAGTTGAACGATCTCAAAACACCTGCGGACAATAACTGTGCTGCGGATTTTATTACAACAAAGATTAAAGAGTTTACGAATATTCAAAATACGCAAATTCATGTTTCACTTGCTGGTGGTCGCAAGACTATGGGGTTTTATGCTGGTTATGGCTTATCTCTATT
>JAGRJA010000448.1 GCA_020443005.1 Pseudomonadales bacterium | reverse complement strand
GGTCGTTGAAATTGTGGTTCTGCTCCGGATCGAGCACTTCCAGCAAGGCTGATGCAGGATCACCACGATGATCCATCCCCATCTTGTCTATTTCATCGAACAGAAACAGCGGGTTTTTAACGCCGACCTTCGATAATTTCTGAAGCAACTTTCCGGGCATGGCACCGATATAGGTTCTTCGATGGCCCCTGATTTCCGCTTCATCACGCACACCACCCAGTGCCATTCGGACAAATTTGCGATTGGTTGAACGCGCAATAGACTCACCCAGTGATGTTTTGCCGACCCCGGGTGGACCTACAAGACATAAAACAGGGCCTTTCAGTTTTTTAACGCGCTTCTGTACAGCCAGATATTCCAGTATCCGCTCTTTCACTTCTTCAAGGCCATAATGATCTTCATCGAGAATAGCGGCGGCCTTTTCCAGATCGAGCCTGACCTTGCTGCGTTTTTTCCAGGGAATACTGACCATCCAGTCAAGGTAGCCCCTGACTACAGAAGCTTCAGCTGACATGGGTGACATCATTTTCAGTTTGTTAAGCTCGGTACCGGCCTTTTTCTCAGCCTCTTTGGGCATACCTGATTCTGCAATCTTCCTGGCCAACTCATCCGTTTCGTTCTGACCATCTTCCGAGGCACCCAGCTCTTTCTGGATTGCTTTCATCTGTTCGTTAAGGTAATACTCGCGCTGGCTTTGCTCCATCTGCTTTTTGACACGGCCACGCACTTTCTTTTCCACATGAAAAAGATCGATTTCTATATCCATCAAATCGAGCAAATGCTCTACCCGCTTGGCAACATCCGTAATCTCAAGAATATCCTGTTTTTGCTGCAACTTGATCGGCATATGCGTTGCCATCGTATCCGCCAGACGGCTTGGATCATCGATACCATTCAACGAACTCAGAACCTCATTAGGCACCTTGCGACTCAGGCTGACATAGTTTTCAAATTGTTTTAGCAATGTTCGCGACAGTGCCGCAGCTTCAGATTCGTCAGGTTCAACAATTTGCTGGGGCGTAATCATGACCTGAAATGCATCGTCATGAATTTCAATGGAATCAATTACCGCGCGTTGACCGCCTTCAACCAATACCTTGACTGTGCCATCCGGCAGTTTCAACAATTGCAGGATATTCGAAATTGTACCAACACGGTAGATATCAGAAAGAGAAGGCTCATCGTCCGAGGCATTTTTCTGGGCAACAAGAAATATCTGCTTGTCGCTGGACATGGCCTTCTCCAAAGCCTTTATGGAGCGCTCCCTGCCGACGAACAGTGGTATCACCATATTGGGATAAACGACCACATCGCGCAAAGGCAACAGGGGTAATTCGATAGATTCAAGGGACTTCGACTGATGATCAGTCATAACAACACTCCGGTATCAAGACAGCTCAATAATATGACAATATTGTCATTAAGTGGGGGTGTTTAGTCGAAAAACAAGCAGAAATTCCTGCTTCCTTCAAACCGCCTCACAAGTACCCGGCAAAATATCAGCTGTGACAGGAACAGGCAGAGAGCCAGCATGAAAATCAGGTATCAATACCCACAATCACCGAGCGGCATAAATATTGATCGTCAATATTTGCTCACATAAAAGGCTCTGTCCAATCATGAAATCTGCTGGCTAACACCCCCGAGCAGGAATCTGAAAAAAAGGCCGGAAAACCGGCCTTTGTAACACAAACTCACTCTTCCTGTCCGGCCGCCGCCTTGCTCGCCGGTGGTTTTTCCTGAGAGCGATAAACAAGCAGCGGTTCAGAATCGCCGCTTATTACTGATTCATCAATGACCACCTTGCAAACATCCGGCTCAGAGGGAACAAGGTACATGGTATCAAGCAACACACCTTCAAGTATTGAACGCAAGCCTCGGGCACCGGTCTTCCTTTTCATGGCCTTTTGGGCAACCGCACGCAAGGCATCCTCACGAAAATCGATTTCAACCCCATCCATCTCAAACAACTTTGCATACTGTTTGGTCAGGGCGTTTTTGGGTTCGGTGAGAATCTGG
>JAGRJA010000447.1 GCA_020443005.1 Pseudomonadales bacterium | reverse complement strand
GATGGCCGCGATGACCTGCTGTTCCGCAATACCGTTACCGGCAAGTACACGGTGTTCCTGATCAATAACAATGTGGTCGATTCACAGGGGCCGTTCAATGCCTATTCATCGGCGGATTTTAATTTTGTCAGCGAGGTGGATGCGGATGCCGATGGCGATGCCGACATCTTGCTGCGCAGTACCAGCAGCGGCAACTGGGTGTTGTTTACAGTAGATAACGGCGCTGTTATCGGGCAGAACGGGTTGAGTGTTTACACAGGAGCCGACTGGCAGTTGCAGCGCTAAGGCCGGATTCCATTCGGCGTTTGTTTGAAACAGGTATGAAGTTCCCGGCCTGGCCGGGTGAGCCAAAAATGAAAAGAGCGCTTCGGCGCTCTTTTTTGTATCTGCAATAAAGCGACTAGGGGTTTCTGCTTCTGTGACCGGCCGGCCGGATGTTCTATTATCAATGTATTAGAACCAATTGTTGAAGGAGACGAGAGTGGCTGAATTTACCCTGAACGGTAAGCCTGTATCTGTGGATGTGGAAGGCGATACCCCTTTGTTGTGGGTGATACGTGAAAACCTGAAAATGACCGGTTCCAAATTCGGCTGCGGCAAGGGTGTGTGTGGTGCCTGTACGCTATTGGTTGATGGCGAAGCCATGCGTTCCTGTGTGCTGCCCGTACAGTTTGTTGAAGGCAAGTCGATTACCACTATTGAAGGTCTGGGTGGCGACCACCCTGTGCAAAAAGCCTGGGTAGAGCACAATGTGGCCCAGTGCGGGTACTGCCAGTCGGGCCAGATCATGTCTGCCGTCGCCCTGCTCGATAAAAACCCTTCACCCACAGCGCAGCAAATCAAAAATGCCATGGCCGGCAATATTTGCCGTTGTGGCACTTACCCAAAAATTCTCAAGGCAATGAAAACGGTAACACTGGCCTATGATGCGATGGCTGTCACAACCAGGCCGCTCGATTCAGGGAGGGCGCAGTCATGATCAGTCGTCGTTCATTTTTGATTGGTTCCGGCCTTGCCGGTGGCGGTTTGATTCTCGGTTTCTCTTTGAAAGGCAAAGGGCCGATTCCGCATACGATAGAGGGCAGTTTTCAACCGAATGCGTGGTTGCAGATTACTGCCGATGGCCGCATGATTTTCCAGCTCGACAAAGTGGAAATGGGGCAGGGTGTGATGACAACCTTGCCAGCTATACTCGCCGAGGAACTCGATGTTGACCCAGCACGCCTTGAAGTGGAGATGGCCGGTGTTTATCCGGATTTTCGCAACACAGCCATGCACATGCAGATCACCGGCGGCAGTACCAGTGTCGCGACCGGCTGGCAACCCCTGCGTGAAGCTGGTGCAGCAGCAAGAGCCATTCTCGTGGCGACTGCAGCAAAGGCATGGGGTGTGCGCGCAGAACAGTGCACTACCGATAATGGTGTGGTTACCAATACCAGTACCCGCGAAACACTAAGCTATGCCGACCTGGTTGAGGCTGCAAAAAATAGCAAAGTACCTGGCGAAGTGCGTTTGAAAGAAAAAAGTGAATTCAAGTGGCTGGGTAAATCCTTGCCGCGTCGGGATGCGCTTGCCAAGTCTACCGGTACCGCTACCTTCGGTGTGGATGTTGATCTGCCCGGCATGCGTGTTGCGGTCATTGTACGCTGCCCGCATTTTGGCGGCAGCCTGCTTTCATTTGATGACAGCGCCGCCAAACAGGTGAAAGGTGTAGAGCATGTTTTCGTCATGCACAGTGGTGTTGCCATTGTTGCCGATACCTATTGGCATGCCAGAAAAGCTGCCGATAAGCTGGTAGTCAAATGGAACAAGGGGCCACTCGCTGGCCTGGATTCGAAAAAAATTCGCGAAGAACACAAGCGGGTTCTGGCAAACAATGAGCCGGTATCAGTTGTGGCAGAAGGTGATGTGAGTGCAGCCTATGCCGATGCGAAGAAAGTGCTGGATGTACAGTACGGCGCACCTTATTACCACCACAGCCCGATGGAGCCGCAAAACTGTACGGCACTGGTAGAAGGTGATCACTGTACCCTGTGGGCACCGAGTCAGACAGCCGATATTGCGCGTGGCGTTGCAGCACATTTTACCGGCCTGAAACATGCAAACATTGTGGTGAATACAACCTTGATGGGTGGCGGCTTTGGTCGTCGCGGTTATGTGGATTTTGTGGGTGAAGCAGCAGCCATTGCCCTGAATGTGCCGGGCGTACCGGTGAAGCTGATGTGGTCGCGTGAAGATGACATGCAGCACGATTATTATCGTCCGGCCACTTACCACGGCTTGAAAGGTGCGGTTGATGCACAGGGTAATATCACGGCATGGGAGCATACCGCCATTGCCACCAGTGTTTTTGAAGGTTTTGGAGCCGATATGTTCAGCGCGTTGTTGCCAACCTGGGTGCCAACAGAAATTGCCCGCGGCATGGGCAGGTGGACAGGTCAAAAGTCGATCGATTACGACACATCGATGAGCGAAGGCACTGTTATTCCTTATACTGTTCCCAATAAAAAAATTGGCCGATCCTATTATGATCCGGGTATCCCTACCGGCTTCTGGCGCTCTGTGGGGCATTCTTTTAATGCGTTTGCGGTGGAAGGTTTTATTGACGAGCTTGCACATCTGGCTGAAAAAGACCCGGTAGATTTCAGATTGGCGTTGCTGAACAATCATCCACGTCATAGCGCTGTTTTGAAGTTGGCAGCAGAAAAAGCAGGCTGGCAAAGCGGCAGCGAAAAACGCGGTGTAGCCGTACATGAATCCTTCCTTTCCTATGCGGCGCATATTGTTGAAGTGGAAGTGAAGGGCCGTGAATACCGCGTGAAAAAAGTCGTC
>JAGRJA010000446.1 GCA_020443005.1 Pseudomonadales bacterium | reverse complement strand
GGATGATGTTGATGCCTATGACCTGATTCTCAAGGATAAGGAGCGCCTGCTTTCATTTGATGAGCCTACCCGGTTTATTTTTTCACACTCGGCATTGCGGGAAGGCTGGGATAATCCCAATGTATTTGTGATGTGCATGCTAAAGCACAGCGATAACACTATATCCCGCAGACAGGAAGTGGGGCGTGGTTTGCGTATCAGTGTCAATAGCTTTGGCGACCGTATGGATCATCCGGCAACGGTACACGATATAAATGTACTGACTGTAGTGGCCAGTGAGAGTTATAAGGAGTTCGTAACCAATCTCCAGAAAGAGATCAGTGCTACGCTTTCGCTTAGGCCGCGCAAGGCTGATGAAGATTACTTTACCGGTAAGGTAATCCATACACCAGAAGGGCCTTTGACGATTACAGCAGCGCTTGCCAGGCAGATTTATCGCTACCTGCTCAAAAATGATTACACTGATGATGCCGACCAGATTACCGGCGCGTATCACGATGCAAAGGCAAAGGGTGCGCTTGCAGAGTTGCCGGAAGAATTGAAACCTTATGCTGATCAGGTATTCACACTTGTCGATGGTGTATTCAGCGAATCCCAGTTGATGTTGCCTGAAGATGATCGCAAGCCTAAAACCAATCCGTTGAATGAGAACTTCCAGAAGAAGGAGTTCAGGGCGCTCTGGAACCGGATTAACCGCAAGGCTGTGTATCGTGTGGATTTTGATTCGACGGAACTGATTAAAAACTGTATCCGCATTCTGGATAAGGAGCTTCGCGTGACGCCGCTTCAGTACACGATACAGCGAGGTGTGCAGGGGAAGAATGTAACGCTGGAACAGTTGAAGTCTGGTGACAGCTTCAGAATTTCAGATACAGAAATTGAAACTTACCGGGCCTCGGTTCACTCTGCGGTAACTTATGATTTGCTGGGCAAGCTGGCTGAACAAACCCATCTCACTCGCAAGACCATTGCGACCATTCTGCAAGGCATGGAAAAAAATGTATTTGAGCAATTTAGGCAAAACCCGGAAAACTTTATTGCTGAGGCTACGCGGTTGATCAACGAGCAAAAGGCAACGGTTATCATCGAAAAACTGACTTATGATGGCATTGCCGAGACCCATGATATTGACATCTTTACTGCAGGCCAAAGCCAACAAAATTTCAGCAAGGCAACCGAAAAACTGAAAAATCATATCTATGATTACGCGATTGTTGATTCGAGTATAGAGCGAGATTTTGTCAATGAGCTGGATACGAGTCTCGATGTGGCGGTATATGCCAAATTGCCGAGGGGTTTTCTGATTCCGACCCCGGTGGGTGATTACAATCCGGATTGGGCAATATCCTTCAGGGAGGGGCAGGTAAAACACATCTATTTTATTGCTGAAACCAAAGGCACCCTGTCTAGTATGGAGCTCAGAGGTATCGAAGAGCGCAAAATCGAATGCGCCCGTAAATTCTTTGAAGAGATCAATCGTAAAATTGATCCTGAAAAAGTGAAATATGATGTGGTCAACAGTTTCGGTAGATTGATGGAAATTGTTCAATAGAGAAGACCGGATTTCAGAGACTCAGCCATGCCACTTGAAGACTGTACCCTGTTGCTGCAAATCGAATCGTCTACAGACGAGAATGACAAGAATCTGAGGGAGTTTTGCCGTTATCTCCGCGACTTTGTTGCAAAGTATGAAATTATTGATGATCAAAACGATTATCGCGAAGCAGGTGACAATGAAGAGGAAGGTGATAATTACTGGGCGACCTCGGAAGAGTTGTTCGTAAACCTGATGCTGGAGGAAATGCTGGGTTTTCGGTCGATTTACAGTACGCTGGATTTTCAGGCAAACAAGACAAATTTGCGCGTCGAACATAAAAGTCTGGTTGGCAATCTGGGTAAAGTGATTTCTCAAATCCGTCATCTCAGTCCTGCTATCGAAAGGCTGCTGCCTTATAACCCCGATATTGAAAGCGCACTTTCCGTTATGGATGCCTTTCATCAGGACCTGATAGAGGCTCAGGAAAAGATCAAAACTATGCCCGAGATGGCTAGTGCAGCAAAGACAAAAAAACAGTTTTGTATATATATGGCAAAACATATCAGCGGATTGTTTGAGCAGTTTGATTTGCCTAGTGCATCCACCGTTACTCAAGCAGGTAAAACGGTTGTTGGAAGTCCTGTTCTCGAATTTTTGAGCAATTTTGGCAAGGCTTGTGGTTTGAGAAAACTGTCAGTTTCCACTTGGCATGGTTATTTATCGGATACAAAAAAATCACAGCCCTGAAATCCTCAGAAAAAGCAAATATTTATTAAGCGCTGGTTGCCACATTTTTTTTCGTTAACTGGCACTTAGTTATCTCTCGAAAACTACTCTTTTCTCTGACAGGATACCAGTAGAGCTTCTTGGCTCTATTAGTAAATTTATGAAAAAGGAGACTGAAAATGAAACCGCATACAGCATGCTCAAAAATCGTCTTTTTGCGATTACCCGAAGTGATGCGCCGCACAGGTAAATCCAGAAGTGCTATCTATCTGGATATATCCCAAGGTGTTTTTCCAAAGCCTCACCCGATTGGTTGCAGGGCGGTAGCCTGGAATGAAGAAGATGTTACAGCGTGGCAATTAAAGCAGATGCAAAAGGCATAATTGTTTTATCCTTCCGGGGCAGGATTTCTGGTAATGCCTTTCGCTAAGCCCAGCCCTGACCCAGACGCTGCTCCATTTTCTGTTGAACCCCCTGCGACTTCCAGGGATTTTCTGATAGTGCAATGAATGACTTTTACAGGTTTTTTACCCCTGAATTTTTATGCTTGATCCGTCTGCATCGCAGACGCCTGGCGGTCTTGCGTCGTAATTGAGCAATCAGAATGGGTAGGATTATTTATATTATCCTATATGTTGTCCATGTGTTTTTTTTCCATGATAGTAATGATTTATGCCTTATGTGAGTAAAAGTCTGATTATGAGTGTAGAGCAGCGAGGCACATGGTATTTGAATGCCTTGCCGAGTGGTATACAGACAGTAATGATGAGGAAAATTATTGAACAAATTGATGCGATGTTGAGTTATCACAGTAAGGTAATAGCGATTCGATGGGACTTGCATCAGCCAAGCTATACACCAAACAATCAGCGTATGAGTGTTTTTTTGCGACGCCTGAAAAAGCGTTTACAGACCGTTTACCGAATAAAGCGATTGGGTTATGTCTGGGCGAGAGAGAGCGCTACACAAGTGAATCAGCATTATCATTTTATGGTGTTGCTGGATGGGCAGAAGATTAAGCATTCCAACTCGGTTTTTCATATTGCGCGTGAGATATGGGCAGATATGGGCGGCAGCAGCTGCAGTTTGCCAGAGAATCCTTTTTATAAAATATACCGGGGAGATGATCTGGCAAAATCTGAAGTGATCTATCGGGCTTCCTACCTTGCCAAAAGTGCTTCCAAGGGGAAGCGACCGGCGCAAACCAAGGATTACTCAACCAGTCGCCTGCTGCCAAAGCAGCATTGAGACTGCCTTTACTGTTAGGGGGGCTGGTTCAGGGGTTTTGTGTCGTGGGGGGGGGTAAGGAGCCCTGCGGCTCAATGGGTTGACGCATCTGCTAATGCCGGTGGCATTGACCTGACTTCAATCCGCTCCGCAGGGCTGGTATTGAGTATGGCGCAAGCTGCGCTTTGCTGCAATGGCCGCAAATTTGGATTAGCTGTTGATGAGGGATGGGTAGCTGGAAATTGTATTTTTTGTGAAAATTGATGATGTGGGAGATTGCATAAATGAAAAAACCAAAAGAAGAATCAGAGAAAAAAGGCGCTCATCCGAAGAAAATTCTTCAGGCGCTGAAGGTATTCAAGGTGATCCGTGAAGCTGGAAAAGCAAACCGTGGCAACCAGAAATTGGAAAATGCTGATCTTGGGGGTGTTGATGAGCTGCCTCGTCAGTGAAGGCTTGGATTATTGAGCCGTACTTTACAGGTGAGTTTACAGGGTGAACTGGTATCGTTATTTGTTTTACAGATGCGTTACATTTTTTCAGTAGGTTAACTAAAGCTAAGAGTGCACAGATATGGCAAGTATTCATGTTGAAACCTTGCAGCAAATAGATGGCATATTGCAGGGCAAACAGGCTCGTTCGGCCCTCCGTTATAAGCAGATTGCTTTTTTGTTAATGGCGGAGCCTGATTTAAGTTATGCCGAGGTGGGGCGTCGGGTGGGTCTGAGTCAAAAGTCGGTGAGTGTCTCAATGAATCGTATTATGGATTCATCCGAGATGAGGCAGATCATGGCCTTGCTTCATGCGCAACAGTTACAAAATGCAGCAATGAGCCGGGAGGTTTGGTTGCAGAAGCAGCAAGCCGTTCTGGCAAAGTCGATGGAGACTTATACTCGGGATATTGATGGCAAGCCGGTGACGCTGATGAAGGATACAGCCCAGGCAAACAAGGCGCTGGATAATTTGGCGAAGGTGTTGGGCTTTTACAGGCAGAAGCCTGAAACAGGCAGCTTTACCCTGATTCAACATTTTTGATGGATGATATGGGGGGTACCTGTGGATTGTTCTCTATCTGGATGGAGCGAGAAATCAACATGGACTTTGGGGTGGGAGCGAACCCGCACCTACTGTCACCGGATAACAGCCCTTATACGCTGGCAACTCTGAAAATGGTTCCGGTCAGAGTGCCCCCACCGCTCAAGGCCAAAGCGTTTTAATTTTAAAAGCAAAAAAGGTTACAGGCAAAAGCTGTTGTATGGCGTAGAGAGAAGCTACCTGCTTTGTTTTCCAGCTTGCTTGATGAGCTTTAACTGATCTTCGCTGGCTTTTTTGGAAACCTCGGAAAAGACTCTTTTCTTTTCTTTTGCTGAAGCATTACGGAAAAAATCAGATAATGGCGTGGATTCTGCGACCTCTTCTTTGAATATACCTAACATAATTTTCCCCCTGACAAGCGCTTATACTTTAAGTTTTTGCTATTAGTTTTTCACTGGACTCCAATTGTCCAGGGCTTACCCGGAAATACAAAAGTTGTGGCGTGGTATCCCGCTAGGAATGATGCTTCACAGATACTGCAAACGCCACTCTTGACATCCGAAACGGTAGCGGGCATAGAGCCAGTCTAGTGTGCTGGAATGGTTTTCTCAAGGGTGGTTGTGGTTTTCTGCGGGGTAACACCGGTCTGGTCTGGAAGGGTCGCCGTCCACCCAACCTCAGCAATCAGCAAGCCGAGCCTCCGTTAAACCGCTCATCGGGGGAGTCTTCCGGAGAAGTGCTGAACCCGACGCTAGAGCCTCTTGTGGCAAACCAGACAGGCAAGACAATGATAGCGGGTTAAATGGATGCAGAAAAGAAAAAGCCCCGAGTGGCCGTATGATGAGTTTGGCGCTTTTTACTTTGAGCGTAGGGCTTATGATAAAGAGCTTGAACGGGTGGCGAAGCAGTTCGGAAAGTGTTGATTCCTGTTGCTGGTGGTTTCAGGGAGGGGTGTTTTTTTTCTTAATGTGCCTGTTATCTGATGTTGCCAAACACTGTTTCGTTTATTTCGTTTGTGGTATATTGGGGCAGTAGGGTGATTTTTCAGGAGGTGGATATGAGTACACGAAAAATCGCGCATCTTCCTACCCAGCCGGAAATGGAAGAAGCCAAGATTAGCAGTCGCACACTCAGTAAGTATGCGGATGCTGACCGGGTGCAAATGACACTCAAAGGCAGCAATGGCGAAGCTGATGACCTTGTTCTGCCTGGCCCGGTTTTACAGATGCTATTGGACATCATGTCAGAAATGGCTATGGGGAATGCCATTAGCCTCATGCCCATACATCACGAGCTGAGCACCCAAGAGGCCGCTAATTTGTTGAATGTCAGCAGGCCTCACTTGGTAAGCCTGCTTGAAAAGGGGCAATTACCTTTCCGTAAGGTGGGCGCGCATCGTCGCGTAATGGCGAAAGATGTTTTTGATTACAAAGCCGAAATTGACCAGCAGCGCCTTGAAGTGCTGGATGAGTTAACAGCTGCTTCTCAGGAACTGGGTATGGGATATGATCATTGATGGCGAGGTTTGCTGTTGTTTTTGATGCTTGTGTTTTGTATCCCGCACCCTTGAGGGATACATTGATGCGCCTGTCGCACACGGGGTTATTTAAGGCTTACTGGACTGACAGGATTCATGATGAATGGATGCAGGCTTTGTTGCGCTCGGGCGTTTATACAAGGGAGGCGCTGGAGAGAGTGCGTGACCTGATGGATAGCCATGTTCCGGATGCAAAGGTTACTGATTACGAAGGCTTGATCAATAGTATTGAATTACCCGATGCGGATGATCGTCATGTGCTGGCAGCGGCAATAAAGTGTAAAGCGGATGCTATTGTAACTTTCAACCTGAAAGATTTTCCTCAAGATATTCTGAATACCTATCAATTGGAGATTATTCATCCGGATGATTTCATCTATTATCAGATTGATATGTCTCCTCCGGTTTGTTGTCAGGCGATTAAGCAGCAGCGGCTAGCTTTGAGAAATCCAGCAATGACGATAGAGCAGTTTCTTTCCTGTCTACAAAAACAGCAGTTACCTCAAACTGTTTCGAAGCTGAAAGAATTCTCCGGCTTGTTATAGGTGTAGAAGGAGCAGAGCTTTCACGCGTGTTTTTTGCTGTGGGGGCACATTTGGGGGCACTTTTAAAAACCTTACTGAAGAAAGTATATAACTATCAGTAAGTTAAAGCAGATATACTGGTAAGCCTCTGCACCATTCCTAGTTCCAAACTCAGGCTCTACCCCATTAACGGGGGAGCAGAGTACTCGCAAGGGTTTTCTGTAGAGGGGCATTTGCTGCAAATGTCTCTTCATGAGTTGTAGCATAAAGTAATCAGGGTTTTTATCTTTATCAACCGGCTTGTCGCTTGGGGTGGCTTGCGTTAACTTGTTTGGCAAGTCTGTTCAAATGGGTGCTGTCATGAGATTCATGTTGTTTTTTTTG
>JAGRJA010000445.1 GCA_020443005.1 Pseudomonadales bacterium | reverse complement strand
TTCAGTTCGTTAATGACCCTTTTCCCCAAAATACTTGGGGGTTACTCTGGTTCAGTGGTTGATGCCATGGGTTACGATGTTTTCTTTTTGTTGACCGCGCTGATGGGTGTGCCAGTGTTGTTGCTGATTTATTTTGCCCGCCCGTATTTTTTGCTTGAAGCCTCGGAATAGTTTTATGAAATTTGTCCAGTTCGGTTTGATGTTGTTTCTTTTTTGCAGGTTTGTTTATGCGGACACCCTGATAATGAAAAATGGTGATCAGGTACATGGCCGTTTTGAGTCATTAACTGCGAATCGTATGATCTTCTCATCGGAAAACTTCGGCAAACTGGAGGTCTTGCGTGAAAAAATTGCTGATTTGCAGGTGTCTGTAGACATACAGCTGCCAGCGGTATTGGTTGCAGGTAGTAGTGTTGTGACCACAGAAGAAAGCTGTCATCTGAAAAATGCAGCCAGCACCGGTTTCATGATTGATTGCTCAGGCGAGATGCGAAACTTCACCCTGGATCAGCTTCCATTGATGACGCGTTATTTGCCGCCGGAAAAACCTGTCTGGAAGCAAAAAGGCTCTGTTCGTGTTGCAGCTTCCAGTAGTAGTGGAAATACAGATGAGGAGCATTGGGATATTTCTGCAAAATCGCAATTCAGCAAGCAAAAACATCGCCACACCATTGCGCTCGATTTTGAAAATGAAGTCGATAATAACGGGCACAGCGACGAATTCTATGAGACCAAATATGCGTATGACTGGTTCTTTGATAAAAACTGGTTTCTTAACGGCAATGCCAGCTATACGCGGGATGTGGCCAGCGACATTGATGCACGCTACAAACTGGGTAGTGGTATTGGTTATCAATTCTGGTCGAATGAAAACCGTCACCTCGAGGTTGAAGGTGGTTTGGTTTATGTCGACCAGAATTATGTCAGCAAGGGCAATCAACAAACGGACTACATGGCAGCCAGATGGGCATTGGACTGGTGGCAGCGCTGGGACAGCCTGAAACTGTTCCATGATCATGAACTTGTGGGTTCGTTTGAGAAAGGTTCGGATTTTACGCTGGAAACTGATACGGGCATCAAATACCTGATTAACAAGCAATTGTATGGTGAATTCAAATACGAATGGGACCACGATAATTTGCCTGCAAAAGGCACCGACAAGAATGACAGTAAATGGACGCTTGGTGTTGGTTATGACTGGTAGGTTTTTTTGATACAGGTTTTCAATGATGTATAAAATTGCGGTGTTTGTGCCCGACTCTCACCTTGAGGTTGTAAAGGCGTCGCTTTTTGCAGCAGGTGCCGGAAAGATAGGCAATTACGATTGCTGTTGCTGGCAAAGCAAGGGGGAAGGGCAGTTCCGCCCCTTATCCGGAAGCCAGCCTTTTATCGGCGAAAAGGGGGTGGTAGAAACGGTAGAGGAGTGGAAGCTTGAGCTGGTCTGCAATGATGATGTGCTGAATCAGGTGATTGCAGCAATGAAGCGGGCGCATCCTTATGAAGAACCTGCCTTCGATGTCTGGCAATTACATGGTTTCTGAGTGGTTTGGTTGTCGTCTGGCTGAAGCTAGAACCGTCTCACCAGGTCTTTCTCTCTGAACGGGAAGCTGCCGGTTTTACGATCTTCAAAATAATGTTGTAGTGTCAGTCTTATTGTATGAAATGCGAGTTCCTCCCAGGGGATTTCTTCCTCCGAGAACAGCCGCACTTCGAGTGACTCTTCGCCTGCGGCAAACTCGGGTGTTTTCAAGTGGGCCAGATAGAAAAAATATACCTGATTAATATCGGGAATGTTATAAAGGCAATAGAGTTTTTCGATTTCAGGTCTGAAGCAGGCCTCCTCTTCACACTCCCTTATTGCGCCTTCTGAAGTGGTTTCCCCGTTTTCCATGAAACCGGCAGGCAGGGTCCAATAGCCTGATCTCGGTTCAATTGCTCGTTTGCACAAGAGCACTTTTCTTTCAAAAACAGGCAGACAACCTGCAATAATACGCGGATTTTCATAATGTACAGTGGTACAGACCGAACAGACATGTCTTTCCCTGTTGTCTCCGGCGGGAATTTCAATGACGATGGTTTCGCCGCATTGGCCGCAGTATTTCATAATTAAACGGTTCAGAATCCGGTTGTCTGGTCTTGATCAAGTGAATCAGGCTCTTTGACTGTTTTGCAAACAGTCTGATAGAGATTGCTTCTTTTAATGTGCATAATAACCGTTCAAACTGTTTTTTGCGCCTGTGAAATGGCGCAGTATTTCCCGGTTTGCCGACAAGAACCGGAATTTACAATAGCTTAATCCGGATAAAGGGGGGGCGATGACAGGTTCAGCATTACTGGATCGTTTGAAGCAGGGTATTGCCGCGTATGAGCCACTCGACCGTTGGCAGGCTGTGGATTATCGTCACGAAGCCGGCGTATTGATACCGGTAACTTTTTTTGCTCAGGAACCCCATATCATTTTAACCAAACGCGCTGAAACCCTTTCCAGTCATCGTGGAGAAGTCGCGTTTCCCGGTGGAAAAAAAGATGACACAGATACCAGTATCATTGAAACAGCCTTGCGTGAAAGCCATGAGGAAATTGCTCTTCCCTCAAATAAGGTACAGGTTCTTGGTACGCTGGATGCGATGATTACCCGATTCGGGGTGAAAGTAACGCCGGTGCTTGGTTTGGTGGAGCCGGGTGTTCCCTTGACGCCCAATCCGGAAGAGCTGGATGCTATTTTTCAGGTGCCGCTTTCATTTTTTTTGAGAGATGAGCGTGTCAGAACGGACAGGGGGCGAATTGACGGCCATGAAGTGGCCGTACCTTGCTGGCATTATCAGGGTTATGAAATCTGGGGCGTAACGGCTGTTATCCTGGTGACCATGCTCAACCGGGTTTTGGGTATGGATATCAAGACGGGAATGGAGCAACTTGCCGAACGGGTTGAGCCGGGTTTCGATTATACCAACTGGCAGGCCAGCGAGATTGCGGATTAACAGATTCGAGGTAGGTGATGATTTTTAGTCTGGGTGACAAGCAGTTGACCCTATTGGGTGAAGAACATTTTATTGCTGAAACAGCCTCGGTGGTTGGCGCCGTACAACTGGGTAATCTCAGCAGCATCTGGTTTAACGCGGTTTTGCGGGCAGAACATGAATCGATAACCATTGGCACACAAAGTAATGTGCAGGATGGTGCTGTTTTACATGTCGATCCCGGCTATCCACTTGTTATTGGTGATAATGTCACCATCGGACATAAGGCGATGGTGCATGGTTGCAGTATTGGTGATTACAGCTTGATTGGCATAAATGCCGTTGTGCTAAACGGTGCAAGAATAGGTCGACATTGTATTATTGGGGCGAATGCACTGGTGACAGAGAATATGGTCATCCCGGATGGTTCTATGGTGCTGGGCTCACCCGGCAAGATTCGTCGCGAGCTCGATACAGACGAAAAAGGCGCATTGGAAAAGGCATCCCTGACCTATGTCAATAACCTCAGGTTGTATCACAGGGAGTTGCGCAAGCATGTTTGAGAGAGAAGCCAGCGGTCCCGACTATACGGGTGGTGTTTCCAGTTCGTAAGCCCCTTCCTTATTGTGCACCTCCCTGCCGTTCAGTGGCGGGTTAAAAACGCAGGCCATAATCATTTCCGATTTCGCGATCAGGGTGTGTTTGTCATTCTTGTCGAGCGCATAAAGTACGCCTGGCTCAATCTTGTGTGTTTTCCCGGATGCCTGATCTACTATCTCACCCTTGCCGGATAAACAAAAAACCGATTCGAGATGATTCTGGTAATGCATGTTTAGATGTGCTCCCTCGAAAATAGTCGTAATATGGAACGAAAACCCCATCCCATCGTCTTTAAGCAATAAACGAATACTCTCCCAGCCATCGCTGCTGACTTTTCTCGGGCTGTTCATCGCTTTCTTTAATGTTCGCACAATCATAAGGGTACCTCAGCGCTGCTTCAGGGAACGCAACAGTGTTACAACATTATTAGTGTCCCTGAAGAAAGATTCTTCCTCGGGGAGAGAGGTGGTTTCATTGCAGACTTCCTTGATTGAGGCCTCAATAATATCCAGGCCTGAGATCAGGTTTTGTTCAGAGATGATTAAGGGGCAAAGGAGTTTGATAACCTGGTCGTCAGCTCCACTGGTCTCGATTATCAGGTTTTTCTGGAATGCTTTTTTGGTGATTCTGCCCGCAAACTCCCCGTTGATGCAGTTTATTCCTTGAAACATGCCGCGGCCCTTTACTGAAAAGCTACCGTCACCATAAGTGTTTATGATTCTTTCAAAGCGATCGGATATGATTTTTCCTTTTCGTTTGACTTCATTGCCAAAGTTGTCATCAGACCAGTAGTGATCGATGGCAGCTTTAGCTGTGACAAATGCCAGATTGTTACCTCTGAAAGTTCCGTTATGTTCCCCGGGCTTCCACTGGTCGAGTTCCGGCTTCATTAAAACAACCGCGAAGGGTAAACCATAGCCACTCAGGGATTTGGAAAGAGTGACGATATCGGGGTAGATACCCGCTTCTTCAAAACTGAAAAATGTTCCTGTACGACCGCAACCCGCCTGAATATCATCAACGATAAGCAGCATGTTGTGCTTTTTGCAGATTTTTTGCAGGTTTCTTAACCATTCAATACTGGCAACATTGATTCCTCCTTCCCCCTGGATGGTTTCAACAATGACGGCCGCAGGAGAGTTGATTCCACTGCTGGAGTCACTTAAAACCTTGTGAAGATATTCGGTGGTGTCGATGCCTTTACCAAGATAGCCGTCAAACGGCATCCGGTGAATGCCGCATAGACTGACACCTGCCGCATTTCTGTGGTGTGAGTTGCCGGTTGCTGCCAGCGCGCCGAGGGTAACGCCATGAAAGCCATTGGTAAAGGTCACGATGTTTTGTTGGCCCGTGACATTGCGTGCAATTTTCATTGCAGCTTCTACAGAGTTCGCTCCCGTCGGGCCAGTAAACTGCACAATGTATTCATAACCGCGAGGTTTGAGGATTTTCTCATTAAAGGTTTCCAGAAATTCACCCTTCGCCTTTGTGTGCAAATCCAAACCGTGAGTAATACCATCCGCTTGAATATAGTCGATCAGGGCTTTCTTGAATACAGGGTGGTTGTGCCCGTAATTTAATGTTCCGGCACCGGCCAAAAAGTCAAGATATTGCTTTCCATCGGTGTCAAAAAGGTATTCACCTTGGGCTTTATTAAAGATACGGGGGAAAGAACGGGCGTAACTTTGTACCTCGGACTCAATCTCTTCAAAAATTTTCATCGTGCTACCTTATAGGGTTGATGTTGGTTGACTGAAGGGGCCAATGCGATAAAGAACCTCGGAGTCGTGTAAGCCGAGAAAGTGTTTTTGTTTGTCAAAGAGCATCGATTTTTCTATCTCGGGTGACCGCAAAGTTGATGCCAATTTTGAAAACAGTGCTTCAGAAGCTGTATTGGCCTCAGTAACGGTCGTTTCCAAAAACCTGGTATGGCGACAAATTTTCCGGGACAGAATATTCAGGATCATTTTTTGCCCGATACCTTGACCTCTGATTGATGTATCCACAGCAACTTGCCAAATGAATAAAGTGTCAGGTTCTTTGTCCGGAATAAGGTATCCGGAAACAAATCCAACGAGCTCATTCCTTGCCGTGATTACTGCACAGCTGGTGGATGAAAAGTGATGACACTGAAGGAGATTGCAGTAGGCAGAGTTTGTGTCGAGCGGGGGGCATCTTTTGATCAGGGAGGTAACCTGATGGCCCTGTTCGCCTGTGGGTTCTACATAATATAGCGGCTGATTGTCGGTAGCGGGGCTGCCGGCAGAAAAATTCATTTTATCCTCGTGATTAAGTGTGTTTTGTTGGGGAAATATGTTTAGTCATAAAAGCGATTTTGTTTGGATGCCAAAATTAATTCATGCTTGATTATCGAATAAACGCCGTTATTCTAACACTAATATGATTAGAGTACTAATTAAATATTATTAGGTGTCTGATTATTATTTTGAGGTCAAACCTGTGAGTGATAGTCTATGCAGTCCCGATCACTTTGGAGAAAGCGAGTCTCATGAACCCGATTGATGAAGTGTTGATTGCATTACGGCGTGTCATTCGGGCCACCGATATTTTTTCAAGACACCTGATGAAAAGCAGTGGCCTCACTGCGCCACAATTGCTGGTAATGCAAACAATTCGTAATGAAAGCCGGACAACCGGCAGTGCACTGGCAAAAAGGGTGAGTGTTAGTCAGGCGACACTTACCACGATTCTGGATCGTTTGGAAAATAAAGGTTATATCAATCGAGAGAGGTCAGAAAACGATAAACGGAAGGTTATGGTTTCACTGACAGATGCGGGGCTGGATGCGATAAAAGGCTCACCCCAGCCACTTCAAGAAAGTTTTATCCGGCAATTCCAGAACCTGCAGGATTGGGAGAAGACGCAAATTATCTCATCATTACAACGAGTTGCACAGATGATGGATGCGCAGCATTTGGATGCGTCACCCGTTCTCGATGTCGGTGAGCTTGACAGGGGCGAAGAAGAGAGTACACCGTCTTTTATCGATTGAATCCTGTTTGCAAATTCAGAATCAGGGTTTGGTGATTCCTGCGAAGATTCAGATAGTTAACCAAGGAATTTGTATGGAACTACTCAGGGCAGCTTCGATTCTCTTTGTGTTGCTTAATCCTTTTCTAATGAGCATTTATTTAATTGATTTAATTAAATGTCTCACTTTCAAGGAATTTATGAAAGTCATGCTAAGAGCGCATTACATCAGTGGTGTTGCTTTTATGATTTTTGCGATTGCAGGAGAGAGTGTATTTGAAAGTGTCTTCAATGTGCGATTTGCATCTTTTCTGATTTTTGGAGGCATTATTTTTCTGTTGATTGGCGTGAATGCCATATTTACGGGTAAAGGAGTGATGGTGGATACGCGTGGAGGCGCAGAACATCTCGCCGGTTCTGTTGCCATGCCTTTCATGATCGCGCCAGGCACATTAAGTGCCAGTGTGCTTATTGGCTCGACGCAGCAGACAGGTATGGCCATGATGGCTATTGCGCTGGCACTAATGGCTTCCTTTGCTTCTATTGTGGTTTTCAAGTTGGTGCACGATCCCCTGAAAAGCAGAAATGAGCGACTGTTGAATCGGTATGTGGAAGTTGTTGGCAGGGTCGTGGCACTATTTACTGGCACCTATGCGATAGAAATGATTGTGCGTGGTGTAGAAATTTTATTGAAATAATCAGGTTTCTTGACTGTGTGGTAACGCAGCAGCGTTTTCTGATCGGGTGTTTCAAAACCGGTGGGTAAGAGCGTTTTTCACTTATTTTATTTTTGTTGTGGATGGTTGTGCTTCGTGGGCTTTAACTGTTTTTATGCGGTTGTCCATGATTTCAGTTGTTTCAAAACGATAGTTGCCAAGGCTGAAGCAGACATTGTTTGAGGGGATTTTTCCAAGGTGCTCCGTTATCAGGCCGTTAAGTGTTTTTGGTCCTTCTGTATTTAACTGCCAGTGCAGTTGTTTGTTAATGTCGCGAATAGTTGCACTGCAATCAATAATAATGGAGCCGTCCTGTTGGTGGTAGATGTCATCGGAGATATCGCTAATATTGGTGGTGAATTCTCCGACAATCTCTTCGAGTAGATCCTCCAGTGTGATCAGCCCCTGAACATCGCCGTATTCATCAACAACTATGCCGATGCGTCGCTTCTCTTTCTGAAAGTTCCATAGCTGAACATTCAGGGGTGTGCTTTCGGGAATGAAATAGGGCGAACGCATGTTATCGATAATGCACTGGGTGTCTGTGGGTAATTCCCCGTTTTTCATGAATCGGGTGACATTTCTCATGTGCAGAATACCGACCATGTTATTGATATCTCCCCGGTAAACAGGCATTCGGGTGAAGGTGCTGCGTCCGAGTGTTTTCAGAATAATGTTGATGTCATCATCGAGATTGATGCCTACCACCTCGTTTCGGGGAATCATAATGTCCTCTACAGTC
>JAGRJA010000444.1 GCA_020443005.1 Pseudomonadales bacterium | reverse complement strand
GTGGATATCACTCTGCATTTATTTGTTAACTACTCTATTGACGGCAGGTTTTCGTTTTATCATTACAACGAAAAGAACCTTTGGTGGTCATGGGGTGTTGAGGCTGTTTATCTAGAGAACTGGAAATTCAGTGTGATTTATAATGATTTCAGTGGTCCGAATAACCTGTGGGTTGACAGAGATAATATTTCAATGAATGCTAAATATATTTTCTAGGGTATTATTGTTAATAAAAAGGGGAGCCTAGGCTCCCTTTTTTATTAATCTTGATTTGTGATAGTCCATATACCCCAATTCCAAACAGTAGAATTGGGCTCACCATTGCTGAGGAAGATGAAGAAGTGAATGAGCAGAATCAAACGAAAAGTTTGACCGATATCCTGCAACGACAAAAGAGAGCTTTTGAGCGAGCACGCTATCCAGCACTTAATGTCCGGAAAAACAGACTTTCTCGTGTAATCGCCTTGCTGGTTGATAACCAGTGTGTTTTATGCGATGCCATGGATGCCGATTTCTCGGGGAGATCAACTCACCAGTCAAGGATGGCGGATATATATGGTGCTGTAGAGCCGTTAAAGTATGCTTTGAAGCATGTTGGACGCTGGATGAAAGATGAACCACGTAAAGTACAAGCTCCGTTAAACCTGCTTGGCGCCAAGGCTCGGGTGAAATATCAGCCAAAAGGTGTAGTGGGCGCCATTTCGACATGGAACTTTCCTGTTTGGGTGCCAATGAGTCCCTTGAGTGGTATCTTTGCTGCCGGTAATAACTGCATGTTGAAACTGTCAGAATTTACGCCAGAAACATCTTCGCTTCTTGCCGGGTTGATTGGCCAGTATTTTGATGAAGAGGAGTTGGTCGCAATTAACGGTGGGCAAGAAATAGCGGAAGGATTTGCACACCTGCCATTTGACCATCTGCTTTTTACTGGCAGCACCAGTGTCGGTAAAAAGGTCATGCGAGCAGCTTCTGAAAACCTGGTTCCGGTTACCCTGGAGCTTGGTGGTAAATCGCCTGTTATTGTGGGCAAAAATGCCAAGCTTGCAAAAGTTGCAGAATCCCTTGTGTTGGGTAAAAGCCTCAATGTCGGTCAGGTTTGTTTGTCACCCGATTATATTTTTGTCAAGAATGATAGTTTGAATGAATTAATTGCCGAACTGGAAAAAGCCGTTTCTCGCTATTTTCCGAGTTTGTTAAGTAATTGCGATTATTCTTCTATAATCAATGAACGGCACTATCAGCGACTGTTGGCTTATATCAGTGAAGCGAGAAACGCCGGTGGTGAAATATGGGAGATCAACCCTGCAAACGAAAACTTCGCTTTTCAGGATGGTAGTTTCAAAATTCCACCGACATTGATCATAAACCCCGAAGATAGCTGGAAGGTGATGCAGGAGGAGATTTTCGGGCCGGTTATTCCTGTAAAAACTTATGCTCATCTTGATGAGGTTACCGAGTTTATCAATAACAGGCCAAGACCTTTGGCGTTATATTTTTTTGGTTCCGATAAACAACAGTTGGAGCACTTGCTTAACCAAACCCTTTCTGGTGGTGTTACGATTAATGATGTCATTCAGCATGTCAGTTGTGAAGATTTGCCCTTTGGAGGTGTTGGTGCCTCAGGTATGGGCAACTACCATGGCTTTGATGGTTTTAAAACATTCAGTCATACCCGTTCTGTTTATAAACAGGCCGGTGTCAATTTAATGGCGCTTGCGGGTCTGGTTCCACCTTATGGTGAAAAAGCGACGAAAATTCTGGATTCAATGATAAAAAAATAAAAGGGTGAGTTGCTCTAGAGGTTTCGATTAATAAATCAGTTGCAGACATGTATTTCCTGTAAGCAATAACTTACACAATTTTCAGAAATATCTTCAGTCATTCTGCTATAGAATCTCTCCAAAAGCCAAAAGGAATTTGGTTTTAAGTGACTCCATGGAGGGGGCGACATTGCGCATGATTCGATTTTATCGGCTGTGTTTTCAAGTGCTCAGCGTTTTTTTTGTGCTGTTTGTTAATGGCTACCCGGAATCAAGCTTGGCAGCGGTTTTCAAAACACTCAATTATGAAGCCTTTCAAAACCGCAATGATGGCACTATCTACCTAAAGCCTATAGCAAAGACGGCAAGTTTGCCTGCTTATCAGGATATTCCTTTTCTGGAACACGAGTTAGAAACACCTTTGAAGCTTCTGAGTGCATTTATGCTTGGAGCTTGTTATGTGGCTGGGAATGAGGGTGAGTATATTGATACAGAACGCCTTGTGTCAGATTACAGCAAAATACCATTAGCAATGGGTGATTTTTACGGTGACGATCACCTTGAACTCCTGCTGCTTCAGTTCAATGCTGCTGTTCCTGGACAATCAAGGCTTTTACAGATTGCTTATACTGCGGAAAAGGCTTTGCCGCAGGTTTCCTGTGCAAAAATATCACCTGAGTTGGCTTTCGAAAGCATGCCGGATTTAAAGGTTTTGAATATTGATGCTGATCCTTATGATGAATTATTGCTGATTGGAGAGGTTGATGGAGAAAAATCCACCTTGGCCATAATGAATCCTTTTGGTTTTCAGAATATAACGGCCGGTTTTTACAATCCAGGCAGCAACCCCGAAACCAATGGTTCACGCTTTACCATTAATCCTGCTGATTTGTTTCCTGCAGAAGTTGGCGCCATTGGTGGTGACCATTCTGTGGGTGCCGATGGCAGTGCGGCATTTTCCATTCCCTTGTCCCTGCCTGCTGCAGCCGGGGGGCTTAAACCTGCTTTGGGTTTGTCGTATAACAGCAATGGTGCGAACGGTACTACAGGTTACGGCTGGAGTCTGTCGGGCGAATCCCGTTTGCATCGTTGTGGTAAAAGCAAGGATCAGGATGGCGTTATTACCGGTATCGCCTTCGATAACAGTGATAAATTATGCCTTGATGGTCAGCGCCTTATTTTGATGAGTGGCGCATACGGTACCGCCGGTTCGGTCTACCACCTCGAAAACGAAAGCTTCACCAAAATTGTGGCGGCTTCCTCGATGGCAGGCAGTATGCCCGAATCCTTCACGGTCTATTCCAGTGATGGAGGTCGCATCTATTATGGCACAAGCAGTGATTCACGCATTGAAGGCAATGGGCCTCATGCCGGTGAAGTCATGGAATGGGCGCTGAGTAAAACAGAAGACCGTTTTGGTACCTATCAGGAATACTCTTATAACGAACGCACGGATCTGGGTGAATACCAGTTGCAGCGTATTGAGTATGGCGCCAATGACAATGCGGGAATAGGGCATGTCTATCGGGTTGAACTGGATTATGTGAGCCGTCCCGATGTCTATGTCGGCTACCTCAACGGGTCACATATCAGCAACAATCAGTTACTGCAATCGCTCTCTGTTTATGAAGGTGATACCAATCTGCGTTTCTACAGTTTTGAATATGAAGTGACGGGTATCAATCAGGCCTCCTACCTTAAACGGCTGACGGAATGTTCCGGTGCCGGATTCTGTTTGCAACCGACAGAATTTACCTGGGGGGATTCCAGTTCACTTGGCTTGGGCACACCGGTTCGCTGGCAAAATAGGGGTGATGCTAATGTGGCGCTTCACAGTGGTGACCCTATTTATGAGGATTTTATTGATCTGAATAATGATGGGTTGGTGGATCGCCTACATATACCTTTTGGGAAGTATGATTTGTTTGCGTCCATCAATACTGGTAGTGGGTTTACAGCCCCATTCAAGTGGTTAGACGATGTGGCTGCGGGAGTGACGCTGACTTCGGTTTCAGGTAGTTACACCATGCTCAGTGATGTTAATGGTGATGCCTTGCCAGATCGTATTTGGTTTCCCTATGGGTCTCCTGATCTTTATGTAGCCCTCAATAACGGCAGTGGTTTTGAGCAGCCCACCATCTGGTTACAAAACAGCGGGCAAAGCGCCAATATTTACTCATCAGCGGGTTATTACCAACAGCTGACGGATGTGGATGCCGACGGGTTGCCCGACTGGGTATGGATACCGGATAACAAGCTCAATGAAGTACGGGTTGCGCTCAATACCGGCAGCAGTTTTGCCACACCGGTGACCTGGTTGACTCAGGGCACAGACCCCGCTGACCCTTTACTCTATGCCGGAGATACAGCCCATCAGCCATTGACTGATATGAATGGCGATGGCTTGCTGGACTGGGTGTGGATACCTTATCAAAAGACCGACATGTATGTGGCGTTGAATAACGGCAGTGGCTTTGAATCGCCAAGTGTTTGGCTGGCCTATGATTCCTCGACACAGATTCCCCTGACTTCCGGCAATCATGCCAATGAAGCACTGGTTGACCTGACCGGTGATGGCTTGCCGGAATGGGTGTGGATACCCAGTAGCCAAAGTCATGAAATTCTGGTTTCCATCAATGATGGAACACAGTTGATGCCACCGGAAATCTGGCTCGACGCCCGCCTGGTTGGGGAAGCTGTGTATTCGACTTACGGTTGGTGGAAGACCTTTACCGATGTCAATGACGACGGTTTCCCTGATCATGTCTGGTTGCCTTCCGGCAGTTCCGATCACTTGAATGTGGCACTGTCCACAGGGCGGGGTTTTCAGCAACCGATTGTCTGGCAGCAAACCCAGCCAGGTGATCCGGTGCTGTATTCTTCGCAGGGTCAATATGAAGCCTATGTGGATGTAAATGGTGACGGTATGGTAGATCGTGCCTGGATGCCCAATGGCGATGACGACATCTATGTCGCACTTTCACAGACGCAACCCTTCTCTGAATTGAAGAAAGTTACCAACGGTTTTGGTCATGAAACCGTCTTCACCTACAAACCGATGACCGATAACAGCGTTTACAAGAAAGGTGATTACAACGAAACCTACCCGATGAACGGTACCTATACCCCTTACCAGAAATACCCGGCAAGAGTGGTGTCTCGTATCGATGTCAGTAACGGTATGGGGGGGTATATCGGTACTGAATATCAGTATGAAGGACGGCGTGTTGCCCTCAAGAAGCAGAAAGACCTGGGCTTTCGCAAAATGATCGTCACCAACCCGATCAACAATGTGCGTACCGAAACAGTCTACAGTCAGGATCATGCCAATGATCTGGAAAGCAGCTTGCTTACGACGACCACCATTGCACCGGATATCGGTTCAGGGGAAGTGGTGATGAGTAATACCACCAATGACTGGGTGACTCTTATTCTCACTGATGGTGCAGATCCACAAAACAAGCGCTTTATGCGGCAGTTAAACGGTACCACGGTGATCAAGCGCGATCTTGATGGCAGCTTCCTTGGCAAGGAGGTTAATACCTACACCTATAACGATTACGGCCATTTACTCACCTTGATCAGCAAGACCTACGATGCGGCCAATGCCCACTTGCAAACCCGTACCACCATCAACACCTATACCCACAACACCACGGACTGGATACTGGGGATGATGACCTCTTCACGGGTTATCAGTGATACCACGGCAGCGGTGGGCTATAACCCGCCGTTGTTGAAGAAAGTGTCTGCCTGGGCTTATAACACCAGCACCGGTGCCAAAACCGATGAATACATTTTGAAGCCGACAGTGGCCAATCCCGAGAGCTTCTACCCCAGTGCTGTTTTGCATCAGACCACCTATAGCAATCTGGATGCCTTTGGTAATCCGCAAACCGTGACCGTCAGTGGCCCGGACTTTACTACGCGCAGCAGTTCGCAAACCTATGATGCCACCGGCCGGTTTGTCCTGAGTTCAACCAACGCACTGGGGCATACCAGTAGCACCGTGTATTACGACAGCAGCAGTATCTCCAATGGCGCTTTCCCGGGGCAGGTCAAGGAGCAGACCGATATCAACGGGCAGAAAGTGTTTTACCGTTACGATGCAATGGGTCGAGCTAAGGAAACCATCGCCTTTTATGGCACAGCCGATGAAGTCACCTCCACCAGTGACTTTTTCTTCTGCGATGGCGGCTGTCCGGCCAATGCCATTTACTATGTGCAGGGTCATACAGAGGGTGGAGTGACCAACACGACCTACATGGATCAACTGGGAAGGGAGCTGCGCAAAAGCACGCAGAGTCTGGATGGTTCATTGGTCTATATTGATTACCAGTACGATGCCGATGGCCGCAATATCGCGGTATCCGAGCCATACTTTGCCGGTACCACACCCCTGTGGAACACCGTGGTGCACGATGCCATGGGCAGGATGGTGTCTGCCACACAGGCTGATGGCCGCGTGGATACGGTCACCTATAACGGTTTGACCAACATCTCCCACATGGATATTAACGGTAAAAACCAAAGTAAAACCACCGTCAGTGACTCATTGGGTAATCTGGTGTCAGTGACCGATAACGACAACAACACCCTTGGCTATGAATACGACAGTCTGGGGAACATGACCAAGCTGGTAGACCCGGACGGCAACACCACATTGATTACCTACAACGAGCTGGGTCAGAAAGACTCGATGGATGATCCGGACAAAGGCTACTGGCGTTATGCCTATAACGGCCTGGGTCAACTGATTACCCAGAAGAATGCACGCGGCGAAGTCATCTGTATGGCCTATGACATTCTGGGTCGTAAAACCAAACAGGTCGATAACTTTGGTGGCAGCTTCACCTGGGCACCGGGGCAAACTGCCGATTCGATCAACGATTGTGCCAACCCCGGTACCTGGAGCAGCACGGCAACCTGGGTCTACGACACGGCGCCTCACCCATCTTCGGGTTACCATCTGGGCAAACTGCACAGCATGGCGCTGCAGGACAGCAATGAATACCAGGAAGTGTACAGCTACGATAGCTATTGTCGCGTCAGTCAGGTTGACTATACCCTTCGGGGCGATAACTACAGCGTGCAAACCAGCTACGATAGCCTGCATCGCCCCGATGTCAGCACCTATCCCAGTGGCTTTGCCGTCAAGAACAATTACAACAGTCTTGGCTTTCTGGATACGATAACCAACAACAGCACCAGCGAACAGTATTATGAAGCGGTGGCCATGGATGCCCGCGGCAACATGATTGAAGAAAACTACGGTGCCGGTATTACCAGCGTTCGCGCCTATAACCCGGCTAACGGTTTTATGCAGTCGGTGTTCAGTACCGATAGCCTGAGCAATACCATTCAGGATATGAGCTTTAACTTTGATGCGGTGGGCAACCTGATTTACCGTGCCGATGCCATCAACAGCTTTACCGAAAACTTTACTTATGACAACCTCAATCGCCTGACACAAAACAGTGCCGACTTTGGTAACAATGAAATCCAGCAGAGTTATGTCACCTACGATGCGCTGGGTAATATTCTCACCAAAACCGGCACCGGCACTTATCAGTACGGCAGCAATTGTAGTGTGAACAGTGGCAATGGTTATGGCCCACATGCGGTATGTCGCACTGATGGCGCGGTTAACAGCGACTATACCTACGATGCCAACGGCAACATGCTCAGCGGTTCAAACCGCAGCATTACCTGGAGTGCCTTTGATAAACCCGTCACCATTACCAAAACTAAAGCGGGTGTTACCAATACCACCGAGATTCGTTACAACCCGAACCGTAGTCGTTATTATCGTAAGGATAATGTGCCGGTTCAGGGTGTGGCCAAAATCACCGAATACACCTATGTTGGCCCCTATGAAAAAGCCGTGCTGCCCGATGGCAAGGTCGAGGAACGGCATTATATCGGTGGCTTTGCGGTGTATACCCAAACCGATCGGGGTACAGCCAACGAAACTGACAAACTCAGTTTTATGCTCAAGGATCATCTGGGTTCAATCACGACCATTGCCGATACCGATGGCAATGTACAGGAGAGCATGAGCTTTGACCCCTGGGGTAAACGCCGCGCACCGACGCTGGCCAAAATCCTTGAACTGGCCGGAGAAACCAGCTGGTCAAACCTCACCTATAACGAAAAGAATAACCTGACCTTCAATGCCGTGTTACTCAGTTCGGCTATCACTAACAAGGGCTTTACCGGTCATGAGCAAATGGACCCGATTGGCCTGATTCACATGAACGGGCGTGTTTACGATGCACAGCTGGGTCGTTTTATCAGTGCCGACCCTTTTGTGAGTGATACCACGAACCTGCAGGGGCTCAATCGCTACAGCTATGTTGAAAACAATCCGTTAAGTTACACCGACCCGAGTGGTTACTTCCTGAAGAAGCTGGCAAAAGCATTCAAGAAAGCTTTCAAGGCAGTAAGAAAGGCTGTAAAGGCTTTTGTAAATGCACGTGTAAAAGCCTTTAAAGAGATACGACGTTTTACCAGGCGTGCATTAAGTAACCCTGTTGTGCGAATTGTTGTTGCAGTGGTTGTATCGGTGTTAACAGGCGGTTTTGCTGGTGATCTTGTTTATGCTGCGATGCAGGCGGGATTTTCTTGTACGCAAGCTGGACTTATGGCTATGCAGGTAGCAAGTATTGCGACTGGAGGTGCAGTTGCTGGCTTTGTATCAGGAGGAATTATGACGGGCACGCTAAAAGGCGCGATGAGGGGCGCAGCGGCGGGTTTGGTTACAGCTGGTGTTGCTGGGTATTATGGAGATACATATACATTCTCTCGGGTTTTGGCAGATGGTGCTGCAAATGGTGTGGCTTCTGAGTTGAGTGGTGGAAGTTTCAAGGAAGGGTTGCGAATGGGGTTAACTGTTTCTATGGCGACATATGTGAATATGAAATTAAGAGCCTTTGAGCTTGAACATTCCAGACGATTTACGGAAGCTAACCAAGTGGGACAAAGCAGAGGCCATAGGGGGCTTGTAGGAAAACTTACTGGTGGTCGGATTAATCAAAAAAAATGGGAAGAAGCAAAAGCTTTAACATTATTTGAAAATGGTTATGTAGACGAGGGCTTGATTAAGAAAGAGTATGCGAAAATTGCAAAAAAAAGTCTCTTAGGTGGTTATCAATATGATAAAGGTAGTATGTTTAATATTCCGTATGATCAATTTGGAGTTATGGACTATGTCGGTGAAGCCTTTGCGGGTGTGCATGATGGTTTGAATCATATGGTTTGGTATAACTCAAACGGAACATCTAAAACGTATCCTTTTTTTAAAAATGTTTTAGCAGAAGGAGTGAATTATAGTAATGTTGTTGTTGCCGCACCGATAGCGATAGCCTCTATGATGCCAGATCACTTGAGATTTATGATGTCGGAGCAATACAGGAGAAAATAAGTGTATCAAATGTTTTGGGTGTTTTTATTGGCTGTGTTAATGATTGCTGGCTGTGTGAAAACGAGTGGCTATGAAATGGAAATAAATTTCCCGAATCATTGGCCACCTAGGTCATCTACATTTGATTGTCAAAATATAATAGGGGTGTATTTTATTAATGCTGAAGTATATAAAGGTGATAAATTTTTGTTTAATGAGAAAGGGCTTTCTCCACTTTCTTTTGGTGTTGCAAATCTAGTTCCTAATCCAATGTTCGGCAAGACTCTTAATGGGAAAGCTGAAGCTTCAATATTTGAAATCGAGAAAAATGGAAAAGGTTTTTGGTTAAAATCATTGCCATTTGAAGGTGAAGCTTGGGTTTATAACGACTTCAGTTATATATGGGCGGAAAATATATGTGACCGGGGTTTCTATGTTTACAAGGAGTATACTGAATTTTCTGGTGATGAAAGTGGTTTCTATAACGAACGCAGCAAGCGATGGGTCGGTAAACTTGAAGATGGAAGCCTGTTTGTTTACATACAAAAACACAAATATAAAAAATTTATTTTTAGTAACCCGGAGCCCGAACATATTTTCTACCGCTTCAAGCCTTACACAGGTGAATTGCCACAATAAGTCATCACTACACCAGGGAGGGTGTTATGAAAAAAATGCTTTGGAAAACAGTCTGTTTATATTGCGCTGTTGTTTGCACTGCTCTGTCCGATGAGGTTCTGCTTGATAGGGGATATGTCACCGGTCTGGCGTTTAATGCAAACAACAGCAATGAGTTGATGGTCGAATTCGCCGGTTTAGGCTCTATTTGTGACCATGAGGTCGTTACTTTTGATGAAAGCGATGTGGAGTCAACTGATACTTTTTCACAGAATAATTTTGACAAGGTATTTGTTTTACTGAGTGTTGCATCTATTACGGGAAAATCGGTTTCGATGCTTGGTACTAATGCTGATCACTGTTTCGACATCACTTATATACAGTTGCATGCAGGCTTTTGAAAGCACAGCTTCGTAGCTGGCTGTCAATCTTCTGGTTTGAATAATAGG